>DASSMN010000205.1:0-3763 GCA_035688885.1 Gemmatimonadales bacterium | reverse complement strand
AAGGCCGGGCTCGTAGTCCTCGAGCAGCGCATCATACGGCTCGTCGGCATAGCCGACGCACTCGGCCTCCTGGCGCTTGAGGGTCACGATGCGCTCGAGCCAGGGGCGGAACCGGGCGAAATCGGCCGCGTCGTGCGCCTGGGCCCAGGCGGTCTGCGCCAGGGCGGTCGTCCGCGCGACGTCCTCCACCAGCTTGCGCGGCAGCCGGACGAACCGGTCGTACTCGCGGCGCACGGCGCGCACGTTGACCGCGGCCGGGGCGGCCGGATCGGCGAGGAGCTCCGAGCCCTCCAGCGCATCGAGCAGCTCGCCCAACCGGGGATCGGTGCCGCGATCGTGGAGCAGCCCGGCCACCAGCGCCAGCTGCTCGCTCCGGTTCTCGACCCCTCCGGGCGGCATGTAGGTCTCCTCGTCCCACTCGAGGAGGGCCTCGATGCCGGTGAGCATGCTTTCTTCGCGCACCCGCTGCATCAGTTGGTCGTAGGCCTGATCGGCGCGCATGGGTCCTTGAGGTAGGGTGTGCAGGCCGTCGTTGCGTCGGAGTGGTCCGGCAGTAACATACACATGATCCCGCGACCCTCGCCCCGATGGAGCGCCGATGCTGACCCCCGCCGAGGAGCATGGCCTCGCCGGGCTGGCTCTCGCCAGCCGGGTCCAGCATGCGCTCTATCGCCTGGCGCCCGGCGAGCTGGCCGGCATCATCGAGCGGCTCAGGGCCGGCGCAGTCGCGGATCACGTCGTCTACCTCCACGAGGGCGACGTCGAGCCGATCCGCATCCTCCCGGCGCCGATCACCATCCTGCCCGACCAGCTGGCCTACGTGCATCATGTCACGCTCACGGTGCAGAACGCGCTCAAGCGGCTGCCGTCGCTCTACCTCCAGGATTTCACCGTGCGCGAGATCCTGCGGCTGCCGGAGGAGGAGGAGCGCTGGCTCCGCGAGTGCTGGGGGTCGAGCCACGAGCTGAGCAACCCGGTGTTCGGCCGGTTGGACGCGCTGGTGGACTTCACCAGTCCGATGTGGAAGGAATCGCTCCGGTTCGTGGAGCCCAACCTGATGGGCATCGGCGGGCTGCACATGGTGCCGGCTTGCGAGCGCCTGATCGAGAACATCGTGGTGCCGGCGCTCCGGAACGGCGACACCGGGCTCGACCTGGCCGCGGGCAAAGACATCCGGGAGCTGCTCACGGCGGCGTTACTGGAGCACATGGCCGCGATCGGCGCCGGAGCCGCGGTCTGCTTCATCGAGCCCAAGTACGCCGGCAACGGACCCGACGAACAGGCGCTGCTCGCGCGCTACCTGCACGAGCGCCACGGGCTCACGGTCATGCACGCCGATCCGTCGGAGCTCAGGCTGCGCGACGGCCGGGTGTGGTACCAGGAGCAGCAGGTCGATCTGGCGTATCGAGACTATGGCGTTGTGGACCTCCTGGAGCTGGCGGCCGACGGCGTGGACGTGGAGCCCATGCGCGTGCTGCTGCGGGAGAATCGGGTCATCTCCTCGATCGCCGCGGACCTCGATCAGAAAGCCTGCTGGGAAGTGCTGACCGATCCGCGCTTGTGCCAGCAGTACTTCACACCGCCCGAGCGGCAGATCTTCCAGCGCCACATCCTGTGGACCCGCGTGCTCGGAGATCGACGCACCACGCTGCCGGACGGCAGGCAAGGGCATCTGCTCGACTTCACCCGGGGGCACCACGAGGCGCTGGTGCTCAAACCCAATCGGGCTTACGGTGGCGACGGGATCGTGATCGGGCCGGCGGTGACCCGCGAGGAGTGGGAGGCCGCGCTGGCCGCCGCCCTGGCGGACCAGGACGACCGGTGGGTCGTTCAGCAGGTCGCGACGATCCCGGTGCGGGAGTTCCCGGTGGTTGGGGCGGACGGGCTGGTGCGCGTCGAACCGTTCTACACGGTGATGGGGTTCGCCGCCGGAGATGACGGGGTGGCGATTCTCGCCAGGGCCTCGCAGAAGCAGGTGGTGAACGTGGCGCAGCACGGTGGCCTCTGCGGCGTGCTGGTGAGCCGTTCGCGTCCGATGGTGGGTGCGGCATAGGCCCCGCGCCTCGGGCTCTTGGCGGCTCCCGAATTCTCGACGGTCCTCGCATGTCGCGGCATCGTACCCCTCGGACAGATCGGCAGTTCCGGGCTAAATAGCAGTCCCCTATACGATTGCCGATCTGGCACTGGCGTTGCCTCAGGGAATTCCCCAGTACCACGTTCCCGTTCCCTTCGACTAGGGCACCCCGGCCGCGAGGCCGGTCCGCAAAGCCAAGGGTCTCTCCGAGACAGCCTGGCCGTCGAAGGGGCTGACGCCGGCGCCCAGTGCCGGCTCACCCTCGTGCAGTCGAAGGAGAGCTCCGATGGTCCGACACCGCCTGGCCGCCGCGCTCGTCGCGGCCCTCGCCCTGTCGGCCTGTTCCCAGGCCGACACGCTCACCGCCCCCTCGGGTACCGGTACCCACGACACGCCCGTGCCGGGTGGTCCGCGCACGCCCGGATTTCCCAGCGGCTCTGGCGGTGGCGACACCACCTCGACCGGTGACACCACATCCACCCTGCCGCCGGACACCACCGGCGCGGGCGATCCGGTGAGCAACGGCGGCTGGAACTCGCCCGACGGGACGCCGCCTACCATTCAGCCGGTGGACCCCGGCACCTATGATCCGACCGGCAGCGGCTCGGCCGGGTCTACCGGCAGCAGCACGACGCTGGTGTTCAAGACCTCGGGCGCCGCGCTCTACAACCAGGGCACCTGCGGCCCGAACGGGTTCTGGACCGACCCCGACGGCAACGTGTTCGGTCCTCACAACCCGAACTGCATCGATTACGGTAGCGATGGTGGCCCCGGCATCGGCGGCAAGGGCCAGTGCGTCATGTCCTCCGACGGGTTCCCGGGTCTGTGGATCAATCCGGGCGGTCAGGAAACCCACCCGTTCCACTCGAAGTGCGCCAAGACGGGCACCACGAGTACCTCGCTGGTCTTGAGCTTCGCGCCCCAGGCGCAGCTCTTCGATGCGAATGACGGCACCGGCAACCGGGTGCTGAACTTCTACTCCGGCGGAACGCCCGTGGCGCAGCTGCTGTACGATGGCGCCAGCGGGACCACCACGGGTGCGGGGATGCTGATCGGCACCGACAATGCCGTGCCGGCCAACACGTGGACGGTGTACTTCGGTCAGCCGGCCCTGAGCTATACCACCGGCCTGGCGAACGGCGACCTGATCGACGATCTCACCGGTGCGGGCCTCGAGGTCGTGGCGTGCAGCACCCCGGTCGGCTGCTCGCTCGTGACGCTGAAGTTGACGCTTACGCCGTAGCACCACCGCAGGCGCGGAGACCAAAGGGGGTGAGCCCGCCGGGCTCACCCCCTTTGGTTATCCGCTCATCCTGTGGCCCTACGCCGGCCACACCGACCGGCAGCTGATGGCCAGCGGCACCACTGGCGGCGGCAGCGCGACCGCCTCCCCGGCATGCATGCAGAACTCGAGGGCCGGTCCCAGGGTCATGTTCCGGCACCAGAGTGCCGCACCCGCCCGGTCGACGATTGGCTCCAGGGCGGCAAAGAAGTCGCGATAGGTCACCCCGCCAGGTTTGGCGAACCAGGTGAGCACGGCCGGCGCCCCCACCGGCTCGCCGTGGCGGAGCGAGTAGAGCCCCGCCGTGCCACCGGCGGCCAGCGCCGCGGCGGCATCGTGCGGTGACTGGCGGGACGCGCTGATGGCGGCCGCGTTCAGCGGATCGAGTGCGGCCGATCCGTCGACCA
>DASSMN010000412.1:0-4897 GCA_035688885.1 Gemmatimonadales bacterium | reverse complement strand
CGTAGATCGCGCCGCTCCCGCGTCAAGCACACCCCCCTGAGAATGCCCGCCCCGCGCCTGCGTACCTGCCTCCAGACGCTGGTACACCATTTCGGTCCCGAGCTCGGAGGCATCGATGCGCGCCCTGGTTATTGCTCTCTTCGCCATTCCCCTGCTGCTGGCCGCCTGCGGCGATCATCAGGACTTCCCCGCCGGTCCGGCGACGGTCCCCGACGTGGTGCCGGCCATGGCCTCGGCCGCGCTCCGGTCTGCGGCGATCGACCCGTCGCATACCTACCGGTTCGAGACCACGTGCAGCGCCGGCGCCGGCAACTCGCTGATCCACATCAGCAACGATGGCGTGATCGGCAGCCTGTACGTGACCTGCAACTCGTTCACCGAGCTCGGCGCGGCGTACGGAACGACGTTCAGCACCTACGGCGTGGACATCACCCTGGATCCGGGCGGCACGGTGTGCAGCCAGCCGGGGCTCACCCGGACCGGCACGGTTCGGTGCAAGTCTCGGAAGCTCTCGGCGGCGTTGACGGTGGTGGATGAGGGGGTGCTGTAACGCGGGCCCGGGGCGCTCGAGACGATCATTCCCTCGCCGCCCCGGCCCGTTCCCCCGCATTCAGCATCCGCTCCACCGCTTCCACCAGCCCTTCGGGCGTGAACGGCTTCTGAATGAACGACGCTCCCGCAATCACCAGCCCGCGCTTGAGCACGTCCTCCGGGCTATAGCCGGTCATGAACAGCACCGGGAGCCCGGGGAACCGGGTCCAGATCCGATCGGCCAGCTCCTTCCCGTTGAGCTTGGGCATCACCACGTCGGTGAGCACCAGGTCGAAGCGCGGCGTGTCGCCCTCCAGGAGCCGGAGCGCCGAGGCGCCGTCGGTCACCACCACCACGTCGTAGCCGTGTCGGTCGAGGGCGCGGCGGGCCAGGTCGCGCAGCATCGGCTCGTCCTCGACCACCAGGATGCGGCCGTAGCCGCGGGTGCCGGGCGGCACCGCCGCAGCTTCCCTGGCTTCGGCCGGCGCGGGCACCAGCGGCAGGTGCACCGTCACCCTGGTGCCCACGCCCAGCTCGCTGGTGATGCCCACGTAGCCGCCGTGCTGCCTGACAATGCCGTACACCATCGAGAGCCCGAGGCCGGTGCCCTCCCCCACGCCCTTGGTGGTGAAGAACGGCTCGAACACCTGGCTCATGGTCTCCGCGTCCATGCCGCTGCCGCTGTCTTCCACGGTGACGGTGGCGAACTCGCCGGGCACCAGCTCGGTCTCGTGATACCGCTCGAGCGTCGCCGGATCGATGTGCTGCCGGCCCACGCTGACCCGGATCTCGGCGTCGGTGCCGTTCGCGTCGCGGGCGTTGGCCACCAGGTTGATCAGCACCTGCTCGAGCTGCCCGCGATCGGCCTGGACCCAGACAGGTTCGCTCCAGCCCACCGTGAGCCGGCGGTCGGACCCGAGAATCCGCGCCAGCGCCGGCGCCAGCTCGCGCACCACCTGCTGCAGATCGAGCACCACCGCGTGGAGCTGCTGCTGGCGGCTGTAGGCCAGGAGCTGACGGGTGACCGCCGCGGCGCGCTCCGCCGCGAGGATCATCTGCTCCAGGTCCTCGCGCACGTCGGCGGCGTCGAGCCGGTCGCGCACCAGCTCGCCGAAGCCGAGCACGACGGTGAGCATGTTGTTGACCTCGTGCGCCACGCCGCCGGCCAGCTTGCCGGCCGCCTGGAGCCGCTGGGCCTGGCGCCGCTGCTGCTCGGCGGTGACCCGGTCGTGGATGTCGGTGGTGACGCCGTACCAGCGGAGCACCCGGCCCTCGGCGTCGCGCTGGGCCGCGGCGGTCGAGAGCACCCAGCGGTAGCTGCCGTCGCGCATGCGGTAGCGCTGGGAGTGCTCGAACCGCCGGGTGGCGCCGGAGGCGGCCGCGGCCCAGGCGCGGGTGGTGGCCTCGCGATCCTCGGGATGGATCACCTGGGCCCACCCGTCGCCCAGCGCGGCGGAGACGGGCAGCCCGGTCCAGTCGGTCCACCGCTCGTTCACGTACTCGCGGGCGCCGTCGGGCGACGAGGTCCAGATGATCTGCGGCAGCGCCTCGGTGAGGAGCCGCAGGCGGGTCTCGCTGTCGGTGAGAAGGCGGTTGGCCTCCATCGCCTCGTTCCGGAGGAACAGCTCCGCCTCGAGCTTGCTGTCGCGGGCCTCGAGCTCGCGCTCGCGGAGGGCAATCGCGGCCTGGCTTTCCTCCCGGAGCCGCACCAGGGCGGTCTCGTCCTCCACCCAGTGGATGAGGTAGCGGACCGCGCCGTCCGGCCCGAGCACTGGCGTATTGAGCGGGCTCCAGTAGCGGACCTCGAAGGTCCCGTCGGGGCGGCGGATCGGGTAGCGCTGGACCGGCATGCGATCGGCGCGGCGGGTGGCGAGCGCTCGCTCCAGCGAAGCGCGCAGGTTGCGCACGCCGGTGGCGGAGGGGTCGTTGGGGTCGTCCGGAAAGGCATCGAACAGCGACCGGCCGACGATGCCCTCGCGTGAGGTCATGGTGGCGGCGAGGTAGGCGTCATCGACCGCAAGGATGGTGAGGTCCGGCGCGAGCAGCAGATAGCTGCCCGGGGCGGCATTGAAGACCGCTTCGAAGTCGACGCGCGGTGCCGAATCCGGCATGGGCGTGCGGTAACCGGCAAGCGCCGGGGAAAGGCAGTCGTTGGGAGCTGGCGGGCGCCGGCCTCACGAGGACCGGGCCACAGGTCTGGCCGTGTGAAGACACTCTCATAGTAGGAAACGCCGCGCCATGAGGCAACCGCCGGCGGCGGCGACATGGGACGATCCTGAGACAGAATGCCCTGGTTACTCCCTCCGCTTGGTGATCAACGGGCCGGCCTTCACCTTGGCCCGACACGGCTCGTGCTCCCGCAGAAACGCCTCGTACTCCGGCCCGGACAGATGCGCCGTCGAGTCCGCGTCCTCCTGGGCCAGCACGATCTCGCCCCGGCACCCTTCGCACCTGGCGATCACACGATTTCCCATCGTCGCTCCCGGCAGACTTGAGCCTCAACCTTACCACTTCTGCCGCGGGTTCGCAGCCCGGGAGCGGCGGGGTGTCGTTCAGAGCTGGCCGGCCACCGGCGTCGGCTCGGTCCGGTCATCCTCGGTGCCGTCGCCCAGGACGCCGCGCCTGGCTTGGCCCCAGCAGTAGGCAATGCCGTCCGTCGCGACCCCGCAGACGTGCTCCCAGCCCACATCCACCGTGGTCCAGGTATGGCCGCCCACGGGTGACACGGGGGCCTCCACCGCCACGCTCTTCGAGCCGATGCCGAGCTGCCCCTTGCTGTTGTCGCCCCAGCAGCGGAGCACGCCCCCATCGAACTGGGCACACGCGAAGCTGAGACCGGCCTGCATGGCGATCGCCTGCGCCACGGGATAGTCCCGGATCGAGGGTGGGGCCTGCAGGTCCGAGAAGCTGAGCCCTCGGCACCCGCCGACGGGGATCGACCGGGTGTCCCGGTCCACGCCGCTGTAGCAGGTGAATCCGGAACCGACGCCGTAGGTGTTTGGAGTCAGGTTGACGTCGACCGCGGCGTAGACCGAACCCGGCGCCGGAGACACGATCTGCCCATCCAGATTGTCGCCCCAGCACCAGAGGTCCCAACCGTCGGTCTCAGTGGCTTTGCCGCAGGTGTGGGTGAACCCCACCTGGATGGATTCGAACGTGATCGGCTCCGGCGTGTCCGGGGCGGCGATCGCCACCGGGGCACGAACATCCGAAGAATTCTGGCCCGGAATCATTCCCCTGGTTACCGCTCCCCAGCAGTACGCGAGACGGCTCTCGTCGAGCGCGCAGGTGTCGTCCTTGCCCGCGGAGATCGCAAGGAAGCGATGCTCGCCGGCGACCGGGACCGGATGATCCTCCTGGTTACTCTCCACGCCATTGCCCAGGGTGCCGGAGACATTCCCGCCCCAGCACCACGCGCCCAGATCCGCATCGAGGCCGCAGGCGTATCTCGCACCAACCGTGAGCGTGGTGAAGTGGTGGTTGTCGGCCACCCGCACCGGCACGGTGGACTCCGTGGCGGCGGAGCGGGCACCGAGGCCGCCCTCCTGATTGCCACCCCAACACCACGCGGCGCCGGAGGCCAGCAGCCCGCAGGTGAGGCTGCCACCGGCCACCACCTGGGTGAACCGGAGCCGAGCGCGGACGATCACGGTGTCGCTCTTGCCTTCGCTCGTGGCGATGATGCGCGCGTCGCCGTACGACAGCGCCGAGACCTGGCCGGTGCCGGACACGGTGGCGAGCGTCGGGTCGAGCGAGGCCCACGTGACCGTGCGGCCGGTGAGGGCCGTGCCGTCCGCGTCGGTGACCTTGGCCGAGAGCTGACCCGCATCGTCGACGGCGACGAGCGGGTTGTCGGGCGTGACGCTCACCGCGGCGACCGGCGCGGGATCGGGGCCCGGCCCCGGACCGGGATCGGTGGTGCCGCCGCCGCCGCATCCAAGCGCGAGCGGCAGCAGGAGCGCACAACCGAGCGAAATTCGGCGCAACGGCCGGATGATCGGCGACATGGTACCATCCAGAAGGTGAAGGGTTGTGTCCCGCAGGAGCGCCGCTCCGAGGACCACGCTGCGGCGGCTCACAGCTGCCCCACCACGGCGGTCGGCACGTCCCGTTCCTCGGGCGTCCCGTCCCCGAGCTTCCCGCTGGCGTTCTCGCCCCAGCAGTAGACGATGCCGTCGGTATCGATCCCGCAGGCGTGGCTGAACCCGAGATCGATGGCGGTCCAGTGATGTCCGCCGAGGGGGACGACCGGCACTTCAACGGGGCCGCTCGCCGCTCCGACGCCAAGCTGTCCCTCCGAGTTCGCGCCCCAGCAGCGCAGCTCGCCGCCGTTCAGCAGCGCGCAGGCGAACGCGGCCCCGACATC
>DASSMN010000149.1:0-8812 GCA_035688885.1 Gemmatimonadales bacterium | reverse complement strand
CGCGCCGGCGATGATGCAGCGGAGCCCGCGTCCCTTGGCGTCCTCGGCGTAGCGGAACAGCAGATCGGGGGTGCGGTGCGCGCTCACCACCCGGCACTCGTGCGGCACCTCGAAATCGGTCAGCCGCCGGCTGGCGTGCTGCATGACCTCCCAGTCGGAGTCGCTGCCCATCACGATGCCCACGAGGGGTGCGGTCATGGCGTCCTCGAAACGGTGAGCCAGGGTGGCCGGCCGGAATAAAGGCCCGCCCGGTGGGTCGGGCAAGCGCCCGGGTCAGGGATCACGGTGCGGTGCCGGACGGCCGTCTACGTTGCGCGCTGATCGACCCTCAGGGAGGACACATGCCAGAGCAGGAAGCGCGCGCTTCGTGGAGCGCGCGTATGGACGACGAGCTCACCGGTGCCGAGCGCCTGGTCGTGGCCATTCTCGATCACCGCCTGGTGCGGTTCCGATACCAGGGACACGAACGTGTCGTCGAGCCTCACCTGCTGGGCCTTCACGAGGCCGGCGAGCCCATGCTGGTGGGCTATCAGACCAGCGGCGGCAGTCAGAGCGGCCAGGTTCCCGGCTGGCGCACGTTCATCACGACATCGATTGAAGCTGTCGTCATCGACGATCATCACTTCCCGGGCCCACGGGGCGACCTGGCGGTGAACACCGAGCGCATGATCGAGATCTTCGCGCGCGCGTGACCTCTCGCGGAGCCGGGCATCTCGATCTCGGCGAGTGGCGCGCTATACCGTCGCCCGCGTCCGGTCCATCGTGCCCCGTGCCGCCAAGGCGGCTTGGGCGGCCGCCAGTCGGGCGATCGGAATCCGGAACGGCGAGCAGCTTACGTAGTTCATCCCCAGCTTGTCGCAGAACGCCACCGCGGTGGGGTCGCCGCCGTGCTCACCGCAGATGCCCAGCTTGAGATCGGGCCGAGTGCGGCGGCCGAGCTCGCCCGCCATCTGGATCAGCTTGCCGACGCCGGCTTGATCGAGCACCTGGAACGGATCGTCCTCGATCACGCCATGTTCGATGTAGTAGGGCAGAAAATGCCCCGCGTCGTCGCGGCTCAGGCCCCAGGTGGTCTGGGTGAGGTCGTTGGTGCCGAACGAGAAGAACTGGGCCTCGCGGGCCAGCTCGTCGGCGGTGAGGGCTGCGCGGGGCAGCTCGATCATGGTGCCGAGCAGGAACGGCACGGTGATCTGGCGCTCGCGGAACACTTCCTCGGCCACCTCCCGCACCAGCAGCGCCTGCTTCCGGAACTCGACCACGCTGGCCGTCAGGGGGATCATCACCTCGGGCATCACCCGGCCCTTCCGGGCCGCGACAGTACACGCCGCCTCGAAGATGGCGCGCACCTGCATGCGCGTGATCTCGGGATAGATGATGCCCAGCCGGCAGCCGCGGAGCCCGAGCATCGGGTTCACTTCGTGCAGCCGGTCGATCACCGCCTGCAGCGCCTCCACCGGCATCCCGAGCTCGCTGGCGAGCGCCTGAATCTCGCCCTCCTCCTTGGGCAGGAACTCGTGCAGCGGCGGGTCGAGCAGGCGGATGGTGACCGGGAAGCCCTCCATGGCGCGGAAGATGGCCTCGAAATCGGACCGCTGCATCGGCAGTAGCTTGGCCAGCGCCCGGGTCCGGCCCTCCACGCCCTGGGCCACGATCATCTCGCGCATGGCGATCAGCCGGTCACCGTCGAAGAACATGTGCTCGGTGCGGCACAGACCGATGCCTTCCGCGCCGAAGTCCCGGCCTCGGTGGGCGTCGGCCGGCGTGTCGGCGTTGACCCGCACCCGGAGCTGGCGGATCCGGTCGGCCCACTGCATGAGCCGGAGGAAATCGCCGCTCAGCTCGGGCGTGCGGAGGGCCGCCTGGCCGGCGAACACCCTGCCGGTGCCCCCGTCCACCGTGATCCACTCGCCTTCGGCGAGCTGGCGGCCGTTGACCGCCAGGCGCCCGGCGCGCTCATCCACCTGCAGCTCCTGCGCCCCCGCCACGCACGGCTTGCCCATCCCGCGGGCGACTACCGCCGCGTGGGACGTCATCCCGCCCCGGGCCGTGAGCACCGCTTTGGCCATCACCATGCCGTGGAAATCTTCGGGGGAGGTTTCCCGCCGGACCAGAATCACGGCCTGGCCGGCGCGGCCCAGCTTCTCGGCGCGGTCGGCGTCGAACACGATCGTGCCGCAGGCCGCCCCGGGTGACGCGGGCAGCCCGGTGGTGAGCAGGTCCAGCTGGCTGGTGGAATCGATGGTCGGATGCAGCAGCTGGTTCAGGTCGTGAGGCGGGATCCGGGCGACCGCCTCTTCCTCGGAGATCAGCTCTTCGTCCACCATCTCGCAGGCGATCCGCACCGCGGCATGGCCCGAGCGCTGTCCCCGACGGGTCTGCAGCATGTAGAGCGTGCCGCGCTCGATGGTGAACTCCATGTCCTGCACGTCGCGGAAGTGCCGTTCCAGGGTCCGCGCCACCCGTTCGAGCTCCTGATAGGACGCGGGGAGCCGGTCCTTGAGCGTGGCGATCGGCAGCGGCGTCCGGGAGCCGGACACCACGTCCTCGCCCTGCGCGTTGAGGAGGTACTCGCCATAGAGCGCGCGGCCGCCCGTGGAGGGATCGCGCGTGAAGGCGACCCCGGTGCCCGAATCCTCGCCCAGATTCCCGTAGACCATGGCCACCACGTTCACCGCGGTGCCCATACTGTCGGGGATGTCGTGCAGCTTCCGATAGTCGATGGCCCGGCGCGTGTTCCAGCTCTCGAACACGGCGGCGATGGCGCCCCACAGCTGATCGAGCGGATCGTCCGGGAACTCGCGCCCGGCCTCGGCGCGGACGTGCTCCTTGAATCGGCGGACGATGCCCTGCATCTCCTCGACCGACAGGTCGATGTCCCGCTCGACCTTGCATCGCTGCCGGTGCTCCTCGAGGATGTGCTCGAAGGGCTTGCGCGAGAGATCGAACACCACGCTGCCGTACATCTGGACGAACCGCCGATACGAGTCCCACGCGAACTGCGGGTTCCGGCTCTGGCGGGTGAGTCCTTCGACCGTGGCGTCGTTGAGCCCCAGGTTGAGGATGGTCTCCATCATCCCGGGCATCGACACCGCGGCGCCGGATCGCACGCTCACCAGCAGCGGGTTATCGCCGTCGCCGAAGTGCTTGCCGGTTGCCGCCTCCACCCGATGGAGCGCGTTCTCCACCTGCACCTGAAGGCGCTTGGGGAACTGGTGGCTGTCGAGGTAGCTGAGGCAGAGACTGCTGGCGATGGTGAACCCGGGTGGAACGGGAATGCCGATGGTAGTCATCTCGGCGAGACCGGCCCCCTTGCCGCCCAGGATGTCCTTCATGGCGGCGGTGCCGTCGGCGCGCCCCTGGCCGAAGAAGTAGACGAGGGGCTGAACGTAGGGTCCGCTCATGCCGGCGTCGCCACCAGCGGCGAGGCGTGCCGGAGGTGGACCAGCTCGCCCGGGATCCGGGTGGGATACTGGCCGGAGAAGCAGGCGTGGCAGTACTCGTTATTGGGCCCGGCCGCGCGCAGCATGCCCTCCAGCGACAGATACCCCAGCGAATCGACGCCGAGGAACTGCCGGATCTCCTCGGTCGAATGGGTGGCCGCGATGAGCTCCTCCCGCGTGGGCGTATCGATGCCGTAGAGGCACGGCCCCGTGATGGGCGGCGAGCCCAGCCGGAGGTGCACCTCGCGGGCGCCGGCGGCGCGGATCATCTGCACCAGACTCTGGCTGGTGTTGCCGCGCACCAGGCTGTCGTCCACCACGACGACGGACTTGCCCTGGATGACGTCGCGCACCGGATTGAACTTGATCTTCACCTTGGCCACCCGGTGGTTCTGGGTGGGATTGATGAAGGTGCGGCCGACATAATGGTTCCGGATGAGCCCGTGCTCCAGCTTGATGCCCGAGGCCTCCGAGTACCCCAGCGCCATGGCGTTGGAGCTGTCGGGCACGCTGAACACCACCTCGGCGTCGGGTGCGGGCTGCTCGCGGGCCAGCTGGCGCCCCAGCTCCCGCCGCACCCGGTCCACCGACTCACCGAACACCGTGCTGTCCGGCCGCGCGAAGTACACCAGCTCGAACACGCATCGGCTCACCGGCCGCGCCGAGAGCCGGGGCAGCTCGGTAACCCGGCCGTCCTCGAGGCGGACGAACTCGCCCGGCTGGAGCTCGCACGTGATGTTGGCGCCCAGCAGGTCGAGCGCGCAGGTCTCCGAGGCGATGACCATGCCGCCGGAGAGCCGTCCCATCACCAGCGGTCGAAAACCACGGCTGTCCACCGCCGCGTAGAGGGTACGCCCGACGGTGATGACCAGGCTGTAGGCGCCGTCCACCTGCTCCAGCGCGTCTCGGATCTGGCCTTCGACGGTGGGGGCCTTGGAGCGGGCGATGAGATGGACCAGGACTTCGGTGTCGCTGGAGGTCGTGAAGATCGCGCCCTTCTCGACCAGGTCCCGTTTGATCTCGGCGGCGTTGATGATGTTGCCGTTGTGCGCGATTGCCAGCGGGCCGCAGCGGGTGGCCACCTGGCAGGGCTGCGCGTTGGCCAGCACCGTGCTCCCGGTGGTCGAGTAGCGGGTGTGACCGACGGCGATATCTCCGGGAAGCGTAGCGAGAACGCTCTCTTCGAAGTTCTCGCTTACCAGCCCCATGCCCCGGTGGGCGCGGGCCTGGCCCTCGCGGTCGATGGCCACGATCCCGGCGCTCTCCTGGCCTCGGTGCTGCAAGGCATAGAGGCCGAGGTAGGTGAGTCGAGCCGCGTCAGGAATGCCCGAGACGCCGATAATGCCACACATGCTTTACGCTCCCGCTGCGCGGTCCACGTCCGGGTGTTGCATCCGGCGTGGAATCGCCGTGAAATAGGTCTGCCGCAACGACCCCACAGCCCAACGTAACACCCGGCCACCTACCCGCAGTTCCAGGATGGCGTCGGGCTCGGTCACCTGGCCGACGCGGTGGATCGGCACGCCGTGCTCCCCGGCGAGCGCCACTACCGCCCCGACGTTTTCGGGGGCCACGGAGACGACTGCCCGCCCTCCATCTTCGCCGAACAGGACGCCGTCGGGGGGCGCGTTGGGTGCCAGCCCGGACAGGTCCACCGAGGCCCCCAGCCCGCTCGGGGCATACGGACCTCCGATGGCCGCTTCCGCGATGGTCACCGCGAGCCCACCCTCCGAGCAGTCGTGGGCCGACCGGAACAGCCGCCGGCTCGCCCCTGCCACGAGGAGTCGCTGCAGCCGCCGCTCGGCATCGAGGTCAATCCGGGCGGGGCGGCCCCCGATGAAGCTCAGCACCTCGGCCCAGTACGCGGAACCGCCCAGCTCGCCGGCGGTGGCGCCCAGCACCAGGATCTCGTCCGCCGGCACTGAGAAGTGGCTGGGCACCCTGGCGTCGACCGACTCCAGCAGCCCCACCATGCCGACCGTGGGCGTCGGGTCTACCGCCCCCGTTGGGCTCTCGTTGTAGAAGCTCACGTTGCCGCCGGTGACCGGCGTGTCGAACGCCACGCAGGCCTCGGAGATGCCGCGGCAGGCCTCCCGGAACTGGAAGAACACCTCGGGCTTCTCGGGGTTCCCGAAGTTGAGACAGTCGGTGATGCCGAGCGGCACCGCCCCGGTGCAGGCGATGTTCCGGGCCGCCTCGGCCACGGTCGCCTTGCCCCCCTCGTAGGGATCGAGCGCCACCAGCCGGTTATTGCAGTCCACCGTCACGGCCAACCCGAAGCCGGTCCCCGGTACCCTGAGCACGCCGGCGTCGCCGCCGGGCCCGAGCACGGTTGACGCCTGGACGGTCGAGTCGTACTGCTCGTAGACCCACCGCTTGCTCGCGATGTTCGGTGCGTCCAGCAAGGCCTCGAGCGCCCGTTTGAAATCGACGTCCTCCGCCGCCTCGGGGGCGCGGGTGCGCCGCTCGCGGGCCTCCTCGGCCTCGCTGGCAGCCGGCTCGTAGATCGGGCAATCGTCCACCAGTCGCTGGCCGGGAATGGCCGCGACCAGGAGCCCGTTGTGGCGCACCCGGAATATCCCGTCGTCGGTGACCTGGCCGATGGCCGTGGCCTCGAGCTCCCACTTGGCGCACACGGCGCGGATCTCATCCACCCGGGCCGGCTCGGCCACGACCAGCATCCGTTCCTGCGATTCGGAGAGCAGGATCTCGTACGGGGTCATCCCCGCTTCACGGGTGGGCACCAGGCCGGTATCGATCTCGACACCGACGCCGCCGCGCGCCGCCATCTCGGCACTCGAGCTGGTGAGCCCCGCGGCGCCCATGTCCTGGATGGCCACGATCATGCCCGAGGTGATGAGCTCCAGGCTGGCCTCGAGCAGCAGCTTCTCCGTGAACGGATCGCCCACCTGGACCTGGGGGCGCCGGGCCTCGCTCTTCTCGCTCAGCTCTTCCGACGCGAAGCTGGCGCCGTGAATGCCGTCGCGCCCGGTACGAGAGCCGACGCACAGGAGCACGTTGCCGACGCCGTGCGCGGCGGCACGGATCAGGTCCGACTCCTTGAGCAGTCCCACGCACATCGCGTTGACCAGCGGATTGCCGGTGTAGCCCGCGGCGAATCCCACCTCACCGCCAAGGGTGGGGATGCCGACGCAGTTGCCGTAGTCGCCCACGCCCCGGACCACGCCCGCGAACAGGTAGCGGTTGCGCGGCTGATCGAGCGGTCCGAACCGGAGGCTGTTGAGGACGGCCACGGGCCGCGCGCCCATGGTGAACACGTCGCGCAGGATGCCCCCGACGCCGGTGGCCGCGCCCTGATAGGGCTCGACCGCCGAGGGGTGGTTGTGCGATTCGATCTTGAAGGCCACGGCCCAGCCATCCGGCAGCCGGAGCACGCCGGCGTTCTCGCCCGGGCCCTGCACCACCTGCGGTCCGGTGGTGGGGAATCGCTTGAGCACCGGCTTCGAATGCTTGTAGGAGCAATGCTCCGACCAGAGCGCCGAGAAGACGCCCAGCTCGGTGAGCGTCGGCGTCCGGCCGAGCATCTCGACGATGCGGCCGTATTCGAGGTCGTTGAGGTTGTGCTCGCGCACGACCTCGGGCGTGACCGGGCGCTCGCCGGGGAACGAACAAGCGTCGGTGGTGCCGGGTGCCGCGGCGAAGCTCGTCACCCGCGCCTCAGCCCAGGGGGTTGGCCGGATCGTGATCCGGCTTGACGGGCTTCCGGCCTTGACGGGCGAGCTGAAGGGCCTTGAACGCGTCGGACAGCACCCGCGTCAGCAGCGCAGGCCGGTGCTCGTGGGCCACCGTTTCGAGCTCGCCGGCGTCGAGCCACATGCCGCCGCAGTGGGGGCAGGTCTCGATCTGGACCCCGTGATACATGCTGCTCGACAGGTCGTAGCCGTCCTTGGGGCACTTCATGAAGTGCGATCGGCGCTCGGCGTCCACCGCCGCGCGGGCGGCCGTGTCCCGCTGCTGCCGGAGCAGCTCGGCGTCCTGCTTGACGAAATATTCGTCCTCGTTGCGGCTGGGCTTGTCGGTAGTCATCGGCTGGGCACGTTAGGCGTGGATGCGCGCGGCTCCCACGCCGCGAGCGAGGTGAAGAACCCGAGACCGTCGGGCGTGCCGAGCAGGTGCTCAGCCACCCGCTCGGGGTGCGGCATGATGCCGACCACCGTTCCCGACGCGTTCGAGATGCCGGCGATGTGGTTGGCGGAGCCGTTGGGGTTGGGCTGAAACGGGGAGGCCTCGCTGGCGGGCACGTAGCGGAGCACCACGCGACCTTCGGCCTCGAGCATCCGGAGCGTGTCCTCGCTCGCGACGAACCGGCCGTCCCCATGCGCCACGGGAAGCCGCAGACGCGACCCCGACGCGTAGGCCGAGGTGAAGACGGTGTCGGTTCGCTCGACGACGACATCCACCGGCTTGGACACGAAGGTGAGGCCGGCGTTTCGCATCAGCGCGCCCGGAAGCAGGTGTGCCTCGCACAGGATCTGGAAACCGTTGCAGATGCCCAGCACGGGCCCGCCGTCCGCGGCGTGCCGCTGCACTGCCTGCATGATGGGGCTGAACCGTGCGATGGCGCCGGAGCGCAGGTAGTCGCCGTAGCTGAACCCGCCGGGCAGGATGACCAGGTCGGCGCCGCGCAGGGTGGTGTCCCGATGCCATACGAAGTACCCGTTGGTGCCCACCAGCTCCGCCGCGCGGAGCGAGTCGAAGTCGCAGTTGCTGCCGGGGAACCGGACCACCGCCACGTTGAGCATCAGGACTCCTCCACCTGCAGCAAGTAGTCCTCCATGACCGGATTCGCCAGCAGCTTGTCGCACATCTGGCGCACGCGCGCCTCGGCGTCGGCCCGGGACGGCGCGGCCACCTCCAGCTCGATGGCGCGTCCCACCCGCACCCCGCCGGCCTCACCGAAGCCCAGCGCGGCCAGGGCGTGCTCCACCGCCTGCCCCTGCGGGTCGAGCAGGGCGGCCCTCGGCATCACTCGCACGTGTACGCGATAGCTCATCGGTCCTCTGGCTGCTGGCGGCGGTCGGACCAGCCGGCGCGCCGCTCGATGGGGGTAGGAGGCGGGCTGGTCGGCTCGCGGGGCTCCGCCGGTTCCGCGAGCTGCTCGTCGGCGGCGGCCGGCTCGGGGCGCTCCATGAGGCCGAGCACGGTGGCGCGCGCGATCCCGAAAGCCACATAGAACAGGCCCAGCGGGAACAGAAAATACTCGGGTGCGAGCAGCGCGCCGATCAGAATCGCCAGGTGCACCGCCAGCCCGAACAGCCCCTTCGGCGTGCGGAGGCCGATGGGCGGGAACTTGGGGTACTTGACGTTGCTCACCATGAGGACGGCGAGCAGCAGCATCAACACCACCAGAC
>DASSMN010000482.1:0-2314 GCA_035688885.1 Gemmatimonadales bacterium | reverse complement strand
CTTGAGCCGCCGGTGCACGTCGGTCACGTTCGCCGGCGCCAGACATACGATGCCCGAGCCGTGGGGCCCGCGCGGCGAGGTCACGGAGGCGCCCGTACGCTCGGCCCAGGCCAGCACCGGCTGGTGCAGCCGCTGCAGATGCGCCTGAATGCGCTCGACACCCAGCTCCAGGAGGAGACCGAGCGAGGCGTTCATGCCGGCAAAATCCTGGTACGGGAGGGTGGCGAGCTCGAATCGGCGGCCGTCGTCCCTGAGCGCGTCGCTGTACGCCGTCAGTCGGGTGAGGTCGTCGGTGCCCTCGAAGGCCATCCACCCGGTGACCGACGGACTGAGCTGCGCGATCAGCGACCGTCGCACGTATACGAACCCCGAGCCCCAGGGCGACAGCAGCCACTTCTGGCCGCCGCAGGCGAGGACGTCCACCTCGATCCGGCCCAGGTCCAGGGGCACCTGACCCACACCCTGGATGGCGTCCACGACGAGCCACGCGCCGGTGCGTCGGGTGGCCGCGCTCAGCGCAGCGAGATCCACCTGGTACCCGTTGCTGAACTGCACCAGCGACACCGCGAGTGCCCGCACTCGCGGGTCCTGGAGCCGCTCGAGCAGCCGGGCCTCGTCCGGCCATCCCCCCGAGGTCGTCGGGATCAGCTCCACCGTGACGCCCTGCTCCCTGAGCCGGATCCAGGGATACACGTTGGCCGGGAACTCACGGTCGCTCACCACCACGACGTCACCTGGCGCGAGCGGGAGCGCGCGGGCCATCACACCCAGCCCGAAGCTGGTGTTGACCGTGAGAGCGATTTCCTCCGACGTCGCGCCGATCAGCTGGGCAATGAGCCGACGCGCTTCCGTCAGCGTGGCGAACAGATCCCGGTCCGGCAGCCGGAAGGGCATCGCCCGCCGGCGATTGAAGGCCTCGAGCACCAGCCGGGTGCGCTCGGGCAAGGGGCCGATGCTCGCGTGGTTCAGGTACACGGTCTCGTCGGCCCAGGGAAACTCGGTCTGCCGAAGCGCCGCCACGTCGAACGCGGCGGGGGTCGAGGAGGGGGCGGCGGGAAGGGACATCGACTCAGCGCTCCTGCCGGAGCTGGGGGTCGTAGGCCTCCCGGAGACCGTCCCCCACCAGGTTGAAGCCGAGGACGGCCAGTCCGATGGCGACGCCGGGCGTGAACGAGATCCAGGGCGCGACCCGCAGGAAGTCCCGACCGTCGGCCACCATGGCCCCCCAGCTGGGCGTCGGCGGCTGCGCCCCCAGGCCCACGAACGAGAGCGCGGCCTCGGCCATGATGGCGCCGGCGACGCCCAGGGTCGCGGCGATGATGACCGGTGTCCGCACATTCGGCAGCAGGTGTCGCAGGAGGACACGCCGGTCCCTCGCCCCCAGGGCCCGTGCCGCTGCCACGTACTCGGAGCGCTTGAGCACCAGGACCTGGCCGCGCACCAGGCGAGCCATACCGGCCCAGCCTACCAGGCCGATGACGACGAAGATCACGAGGAGCGACGGGCGCACGGCCGCCGCCACGGCGATGAGGAGCAGCAGCGTCGGAAAGGCGAGGGTCACGTCGGCCAGGCGCATGACGGCGGCATCGACCCAGCGCCCGTAATACCCGGCGATGAGCCCCAGCAGCACCCCGAGCGTCACCGACACCGTCTGGGCGACCAGTCCGACGGACAGCGAGATGCGCGCACCGTAGAGCACCCGACTCAGCACGTCCCGCCCCTGGGTATCAGTACCGAGGAGGAACCGACCCCCGGGGCTCACCAGGTAGGCATTTCGCAGGTCTCCCCGGAGCGGATCGTGGGGCGCCAGCCACGGGGCCAGCACCGCCGCCGTCACCACGATGGCCACCAGCGTCAGG
This sequence comes from Gemmatimonadales bacterium, assembly GCA_035688885.1. GTDB lineage: Bacteria > Gemmatimonadota > Gemmatimonadetes > Gemmatimonadales > GWC2-71-9 > CAVVWJ01. The sequence goes on along the minus strand of DASSMN010000482.1, from coordinate 455 downwards.
CCGAGCTGGAAGAGCCGGTCGCGACGCAAGCGCTCCGCCAGCACCCCTCGAGCCATAGCCATCCCGTGATGTGGGTTACCGTGCCGGGCGGGAGCCGCGCACAGCCTTGCATCGTCGGACCGCACGGCGGCCAGCGCATGATTCTTGCACCTTAGTCTCCGCGAAGGTTACGCACCTCCCCCAACCCGGGGCAAGCGAGTGAACCCGGACCGACCTTTCACCCTGGTACTGAGCGGCGGCGGCCTCAAGGGGCTGGCCCACATCGGCGTCCTGCGCGCGCTGGAAGAGCGCGGGCTGACGCCGGGCCTGGTGGTGGGGTCGAGCATCGGATCCCTGATCGGGGCCTCGTGGGCAGCCGGCGCCACGCCGCGCCAGATGGAGGCGCGGGCGCTCAAGGTGCGCCGGCGCGATGTGTTCCAGGTCGCGCGGGTGGAAGTCGCGATCCGCCGTCTCCT
>DASSMN010000174.1:0-4051 GCA_035688885.1 Gemmatimonadales bacterium | reverse complement strand
GTCTGTACGAGCAGGCCGGCGCACCGTACGAAACGGCGCGGTGCCGGCTCGAGCTGGCCGCCGTGCTCGCCGCGACGGGCCAGCGCGCTGTCGCCCAGCGGGAGGCGCGGCAGGCATTGGAGGCCTTCCGGGCGCTGGGCGCCGTACGCGACGCCGGCCGCGCCGAGGCGCGGCTGGCGCAACTCGCCGCGCGCAGGCCGTCGGGACGCCAGCGGAAGCTCACGGGTCGGCAGATCGAGATCCTGCGACTGGTCGCGCAGGGGATGAGCAATCCGGAGATCGCGGCCCGCCTCGGCTTGAGCGACCACACGGTCAAGCGGCACGTCGCCAACCTGTTGACGAGACTGGGCCTGTCATCGCGGGCCGCCGCCGTCGCCTACGCAGCGAAGCAGGGGCTCCTCTAGTCGTTCCGACGATGGTCCGAATGGGCCATTCCTTGTCACCGGTTCGTCGTGGCTCTCCCGGGCGAAGCGCAGCGGCAGGGTTTGTTCTAATCTCCACCCCCTCGTCCAGGCCTTTTCGATCACCCGGAGGTTACCATGCGTCCCAGCTTTGCCCTCGGCGCCCTCGCCGCACTCGTTCTGCCCGTCGCCGCCCTGGCCCAGGCTCCCACGTGGGGGCCCGCGCCCGCGGTGTTCCCCGCCGGCGCCCGAATCGAAGTGCTGCAGGGCGATCCCGGTCAGAACGCGCTGTTCACCGTGCGGCTCGAGTTTCCCGACGGGTACCGGATCCCGGCCCACTACCATCCGACGGATGAGCACATCACGGTGATCAGCGGCACGTTCCTGGTGGGGATGGGGGACACACTCGATGCCGCCAAGACGAAGGCGTTGGCGGCGGGCGGCTTCGTCACCGCGGGCGCGAACATGAATCACTACGCCATTGCCCGCGGGCGCACCGTCGTTCAGGTTCACGCCATGGGTCCGTTTGTCCTGACCTACGTGAATCCCAAGGACGATCCGCGCAACAAGCTCAGCTCGCGCTGAGCTCCGCGCCGGCGCACGATCCGCAACCGGGGTCGTGCGCCGGCGCCCGGAGTCTCTCATCCTGCGAGACTCCTTCCGCGTTTCAAATCAGTAACTCCCACAAGTTGAGCACGTTGAGCGGGCGGCACGGTCCGTGCCTCCCTCTGTGCCGGCTCTATCATATTGGGGAAACGTTCGGTGATCCGAATCTGCACGGCGGCGGCATCCTACGTGGGCTCCTGCGATCATTGCAGCGCCGTCCCGGAGACGACGCAGGACGCGCCTGAGCAGATCATCACCGTGGTGACGCTGCAGCGGGGAGACGCGCTGGTATTCGCCGCGCGCTTCTGCGAGAAGCACTTTCTGCGGTTCTATGACGTGATTTCCGACCAGGTGGCGGACCTGCTCTATCCCAAGCCGCGGGCCAACTAGGACGGCCTCGGCACCAACCTCGTCCGCTCCCTGAAGCGCCGTTCCGCCTCGCGCCGCACCGCGGGGAGCATCAGCCAGCGGATCGCCACGATGCCGAACCGGGCCCAGCGCCAGTAGCGCAGGAATCTGGCCCGCCCCACCTCGTCAGTCGCCACCGCCCGCGTCTCGCTCGCGAACCGGCTCATCGCATGGCCCACCGGCTCGGCCTCGAGCGTCCACGCGATCTTCACGAGGTTGGCCCCGGCGAACTCGGCAAACTGCTCGGCGGGGATCGCCCGGAACTTCACGTCGGCCTCCCACGGCTGGACCGTTGCGCCCATCACGATCTCGCGGCCCTGCCGGTGCGCCAGGACGCCCCACCCCAGACTCATCATGTCCGCGATGAGTCCTTGCGGGACGCGCGGCTCGCCTGGGGCGGCCCCCATGACTTTGCCCCGCAGCCAGAAGATGGCGCGGACCAGGGGAATGGACTGCAGGTCGAGGTGCATCGCGACGTCGAACACGAGGTCCGCCGGCGCCTTGATCAGCCCTTCGTGCCGCTCCCGCACATCGGGCTGCGGCATGAAGCGGTCGAGCTCGCGGCTGTTCATGTCGTCACCCCTTGCTGTTCGGCCGTCAGCTTGATGCGATGTAGCGCGGCCCGCATCACCAGCGATACGCCGGGACGGATCAGCTTCCAGTACCGCCGGAACGTGCGCCGCGCGGTGTCGTCGGTGGTGAGCGTCCGGGCCTCGTAGCGGAGGATGGTTTCTCCTATCGGGCCGGGCCGCACCGAAAACCCGATCACCAGCTTGGCGTATCCCGGCTCGTTGAAGCCCACGAACTGCTCAGCGGACACCGCGCGGCCACCGTAATCGCGTTCCCAGAAGCGCCCCACCGAGCCCACCACGAGCTCCTGGTCGGTCTGCTCGGCGAGCAGCGTCCAGCCCGGTCCATCCTGAATCATCGTGCCGAATGTGACCCTGGGAGAAGCGGGTGGCGGCTGGCCATGGAGCCGGCGGGCCAGGCGTTGGGGCAGCTCACGCAACGCGAACAGTGCGCTGATTACGGGGTCCCGCAGGTGCGCCTCGCGAATGGCGCGGTACACCTCGCTCGCTGTCGCGTCCACGGTCGTTTCGAATTCGAGGCTCACGTCGCATTGCGGGAGATACCGATCGATGAGCATGCCGCCTCCGCTGGGAACGTCTCCGAACGGAGGGTACCGCGGCTGTCGGGAACGGGGCCTAAAGTGAAGATGAAACCGGCTTTAAGCCGACGGCTCCTACTGCTTCACCCAGGTCGAGCGCAGGTCCCAGGTCACCGCGTGCACCAGCCGGTCGACGAGGCGGCCATACGCGTCGTTGGGATCACGGGCGGAAAACTCGGGGGTCCCTCCCTGTACCGCGACCTGGCCGACCTGCTCCGTAGCCGCGGAGCTGGCGCGCCACAGGATGCCGCCGGTCCCGGTGGAGCGCAGCTCCACTGACAGCTCCGCGGAGACAGTCGCTTCGAGGTGGGCCGACACCAATCCGAGGCCGCCCTTGGGCTTGACGTCGGACACCTTGAGATGGCCCAGGAATACGACCGGCACGCCCCGCGCACCGGAGAGCGCGGCGGCCGAGTCCGCGGGCACGAAATCCTGCACCTCGAACCCGTTCTGTGCGGCCAGCAGGTACTCCTCGAAGCGCCGCGTGGCGACGTCGCTCAGGGTGCCCTTGGCGTTCTCGGCCGTGAATCTGACGAGCCCGATGCTGTTGTACGGAGCCAGATCGAGCCGCGGCGGAAGCAGTACGCGGTGCGAAGCGCAGCCGACACTGGCCAGCGTGGCGAGGAGTGCTGCGGTCGCTCTCATTCCTTCCTCCGACTTGGGGGCGCGAGAAGGGCTTCGAAGCCGCACCAAGGTAGGGGAGGGCCGCCCCGGAATTCCGCGCCGCAAGCCGGGAGCCGGGTGTGACGCGGATCACGCGCCGCGGAGGAGGACGCGTCGCCCGACAAGGAGGTCATGAGGACAATCGGAGAATCGTTCAATCCGGATCCACCCGCCGGAAGGGTATCTCAGACCCGTTTCACGCCCGCCATGTCCCCGCGGCCCTAGGCTGCAGGTGAGGAAGTACCGGTACGGTCTCATGAGGAGGTTCTATGTCCGCGGGGAGGATTTGCAGCCGGATGGTCGCGACGGCATGGCCCAACGAACCGGTGCGGGTGGCCGCGCGCCGGATGGCGGAGCAGGAAGTCGGGCCGCTCGTGGTGATTGAGGGTGACGGGACGGGTGAAGCGGTCGGGATGGTGACCGATCGGGACATCGCGCTCCGCTGTGTCGCCGCCGGCCTCGATCCCGACCGTGCCACGGTGACGCAGATCATAGCGAAGCCGGTGAGGGCGATCGACGAACACACCCCCGTCGAGGAGGCGATCGCCCGCATGGCCGAGAAGGGCACGCGGCGGCTCATCGTGACGGGCGAAGGGAAGCGGCTGGTCGGGATTCTCAGCATCGACGACATCCTGGGGCTGCTGATCGAAGAGGCAGGGCCGATCGGCCGGCTGCTCGAGAAGCAGAGTCCCCGGATCGCGGTGTAACCGTCTCGAAAGGAGCCGGCCATGGCGGGCGGGTCGCATGTGTGGGAGCGGGCGCTCCACAAATCCAATGCGTGGTTGCAGGAGCTCGACGGTGATCT
>DASSMN010000190.1:0-6564 GCA_035688885.1 Gemmatimonadales bacterium | reverse complement strand
GGCATCCCGGTGCTCGTCAAAGACGAGATCGACGTCGCTGGATTGCCGACGACGCAGGGCAGCACGATCTTCAGGAATTATCGTCCCACAAAGGACTCCTTCGTCGTCGATCGGCTGCGCAAGGCCGGCGCGATCATCCTGGGCAAGACGGCCGCGGACGATTTCGCCTATCACGGCAACGGCACCAGCAGCCACACCGGCCAGGTGCTCAACCCGCATGACCCGACGGGCACCCGCACGCCGGGCGGATCCAGCGCCGGCACCGCCGTGGCGGTCTCCGCGGGCCTGGCGTTCGCCGGACTCGGGACCGATGATGGCGGGTCCAACCGGATCCCGGCGCAGTTCACCGGCGTGGTGGGCATGAAGCCGACCTTCGGCCTGGTCCCGCGCACCGGCGTGATCCCGACCTGGCCCTACCTCGACACCCACGGTCCGCTGGCGCGCACGGTGGCAGATGCCGCGCTGCTGCTAGCCGCGATCGCGGGCGCGAACCCGTCCGACCCCCTGGCCCGGACCGATCGGTGGGACCGCGGCCCGCTCGTCGCCCTGCTCGATGGCGCGCCGGAGCCCGACCCGGGCCATCCGCTGGCCGGCGCCCGGCTGGGCTTGGTCGAGGCGCACGTGCCGCGCGCGCAGATGACCGCCGAGGCCGTGGCGACCTGGGACCGTGCGGTGGACGACCTCCGGGCCGCGGGGGCCACGATCGAGCCGTTCACGCCGGCGGTGACGCTCGCCACCTTCCGGAGCGCCTTCGCCGAAGCCGCGGGGCGCCGGGGCGATGTGGTCGGCGATCCCAAGTCGCCCGCGCCCACGGCGAGCGCGCTCTACCGCTACTTCGCGGGCCGGGTCGGCAACCCGCGCGAGGCAATGCGCCGGGGCTACGACGCCTATCGCGCCTTCTACGACGTGCTACCCGAGAAGTTCGAGGAGTGCGAGCCGTTCCTGCTCGAGCCGGTGACGGGAGATCAGGCGGGGCGCGCGTTCGGCCGCTCGCGCGCGGAAGTGGTGGCGGCACTGGCGGAGTCGATGCGCGCCGCGAGCGTCGTCGCCATGGTGTATCCGACCATGCCGTTCAACGCTCCGCGCGCGGCGGACGACTGGCCCGACATCCGCACGAGCCTGGGCTACGGCAACTGGCTCGGGCTGCCTGAGGTCTCGGTCCCGGCCGGCCTGGGCGCCGACGGCATGCCGGCGCTCAACCTGTCGGTGGTCGGGCTCCCCGGCGACGACGCGCGGGTAATCGCGCTGGCCCACGGATACGAGCGGCAGTCTCGGCGGTTCGTGGCGGCCGTGCGAGCGCCTTAGCCATCGGGCAGCCAGCGGGCCAGCCAGTGGTCCAGCAAGAGCAGCTTGTCGGCCGCTGGAGCGCCGGGCTCCGCGGGTCCGCGCGGAAGCCGCGGCCGCCCCGGCAGCGCCGATGGGTCGATCAGCTCCGACAGCAGGCTGCCCGAGCTCCGGGTCCAGGACGCGCCGTTCGAGTCCCGTAGCCACTGATCGAGCGGGGCCAGCAGTCCCTGCTTGGGACGACGGATGTTCTCCGCCGGCAGCCATTCCCTCACCGCGACCTTCAACGCCTCCTTGGTCGTGGCCCGCCCCGCCAGGAGCGCGCTGGGTATGGCCGCGGCCAGGTCCAGCATGTTGCGATGGAGGTAGACCGGCCGGACTTCCAGGGCCACCGCCATCGCGGCCCGATCGACCTTGACCAGGATGTCGCCGGCCAGTGTGTGGGTGAGATCGATGTAGCGCAGGGTGTTGACGATGCCGACCCGTTCGGGCGGGGCGCGCCGGATCAGGCACCTGATGACATCCGCGGGATCGTAGTGGCGCAGCGCGGCGGCCAGCGGGCCTCGCGCATGCTTCGCGAGCGCCGCCGGGGAGAGGCCCATGGTGAAGATCCCGCTCAGCATCGCGTCGGCGTCATAGCCGTACTTGGCCGACAGCCGTCGAATCCGGCTCGACGGAGACAGATGCCGGTTTGCCGAGCGGGCCACTCGGGCCAGGAGGCGGTCCGGCAGGAATCGCCGGACACCGACCCGGCGCACCGTCCGGCTATAGCGACGATAGCCGGCGAAGGCCTCGTCGGCTCCGTCGCCCGAGAGCGCGACAACGACCGTTTCCCGAGCCTGCGCCGCCAGATAGTAGGTGGGGAGAAACGAGTGGTCGCTGAACGGCTCGTCGAAGTGCCACAAGAGCCGCTCGAGCGCCGCCTCGACGTCACCCGGTTCCACCACCCGTACGTGATGCTCGGTGCCGTAGCGATCGGCCACCGCCTGCGCCCAGCGGCGCTCGTCGCACGCGGGGTTCTGGAAGCCGATCGTGAAGGTCTGGATCGGCCGGCCCCCCTGCGACGCGGCCGCCACGACCGACGATGAATCCACCCCGCCACTCAGGAAGATGCCCAGCGGCACGTCGGCCACGGCCATCTCGCGCGCCGAGTCGGTGAGGGTCTCGAGGATCCGGGCGGTCCAGTCGCGCTCGCCGAAGTCGGGGGTGAACTCCCAGGTCCACCAGGCCGTCGACTCCAGCACCCGCGGAGTCCCGTCCGCCTCCGTGCGCACGATCAGGGTGTGGCCCGGCCGGAGCTTGGCGCACCCTTCCCAGATGCATTTGGGATCGGGGACGAACCCGTAGGATAGGAAATCGAGCAGGGCGGGATAATGGATCCGGCGCGCGAAGCCGGGCCAGGGCAGGAACGCCTTGGGCTCGGAGGCGAACAGGAAGGTGTTCCCGACGTTTGCCCAGTAGAACGGCTTCTCGCCGGTGCGGTCGCGGGCACAGAAGAGGCTGCGCTCGAGCTGGTCCCAGATGGCGAAGGCGAACATGCCTGAGAGATGCGGCAAGACGCGCTCACCCCAGAGGCGGACCGCCTCGAGCAACACCTCGGAGTCGCTGCTGGTGCGGAACGACACGCCGCGAGCCGCGAGCTCCTTCCTGAGCTCGCGGTAGTTGTAGATCTCGCCGTTGTAGACCAGGACGAATCGGCCGTCGGAGGAGACGAAAGGCTGGTTCGCTTCGGGGTGCGGATCGATGACGGCAAGGCGCCGGTGCCCGAGCCCCACCGTTCGGTCGGCGGAGAACCAGGAGGCCGCGTGATCGGGCCCCCGGTGCGCCAGATTGTCCCGCATGCGGGCGAGCACGACCCCGTCGATCGGACCGGTCGAGATAGCGCCCACAATGCCGCACATGCTGATGAACGCGGCATCCCGTAAATCGTGACACGCACCGTCCGGCGCGGGCTGTCGGCTCGCTCGGAGTCGGCGCGCAGGCCGTCGAAGCCGGCCTATGGCGCGGCGCTGAAGCCCTCGCATTGGGTGCTGACGATTCGAGTGGAGAAGTTACCGCATTGGGCCGCGAAGCCGACGCATTTCGGCGGTAAGGCCGCGGATTTGTCCTCGTAGCCGGCAAGGTCGAGCGCGAAGCTGACAAATTGAGAGCGCCAGCCGAACAACTTGGAGTGCAAGCTGACGAAACGAGAGCCCAAGACGGCAAAATGAGGCGTGCAGCCGACGGACTTGGAGCCAGCCACGATCAAATCCGACGTCGAGCCGACACCTTGTGGGCTTGAGGTGACATCTTCCGGCGTGAAGGTGGCGACCTTCAGCTCCAAGCCGACCACCTTCAGCGCTAAGCCGACCACCTTCAGCGCCAAGCCGACCACCTTCAGCGCTAAGCCGACCACCTTCAGCGCTAAGCCGACCACCTTCAGCGCCAAGCCGACAACCTTGAGCGCCAAGCCGACAACCTTCAGGCGTCAGGCGACAACTTCCAGTATGAGGCGACGACTTTCGGGTGTCAGGCGAAAGTTCCGAGCTTGAGCTAGCACCTCCATGATCTGAGCTGCCAAATTGGAGCGCCGAGCATGCCCCCAGAGCTCCGCATGGACCGACTCTCCTGGACAAGCCAGCAGGATTGAGGTCGAGGCGCCTGCCCGAAACACCTGAGCAATCCCTTGCGTAGGCCGACGCAACAGTCCGGCGGCTTTCCCTCGCATCCACGCTGTCCGCCGAGCATCAGCCCGGATGCAAACGGAGTTCGCTATCTTCACCCGGGCCACTCTGGCCCGCCCACTTCACACCATCCGGTCGAGCCCAATGCGTCCATGCCGCCGCCTCTCGCCGCTGCTGCTCCTGCTCCTCCTGCCGACGGTTCCGGCTGCGGCCCAGAGCCTGACGCCGTCGTCGTACACCTGCCACTTCGTCGAGGTGCCGGTGCGCGACGGGGTCCACCTCCACACCAGCATCTGTGCCCCGCCCGCGACGCAGGAGAAGTTGCCCTTCCTGCTCACACGGACGCCGTACGGCATCGGCGGCGACACCGTAGTGTCCCCCTCCGCCCGCTTCCTCGCGGCCGACGGCTACATCATCGTGTCCCAGGACATCCGGGGCCGGTACGGCAGCGAGGGCCAGTGGTTCATGAATCGCCCGCTGCACGATCCGGCCGACTCCACCGGCGTGGACGAGTCCACCGACGCCTACGATACCGTCGACTGGCTGGTCAAGAACGTCCCCAACAACAACGGGCGGGTCGGCGTGCTGGGCGTCTCCTACCCCGGGTTCCTCGCCACCATGGCCGGCATCAACCCGCACCCCGCGGTGAAAGCGGTGAGCCCGCAGGCGCCGATGACCGACACCTGGATGGGCGACGACTTCTTCCACCAGGGCGCGTTCCGGCTCTCGTACGGATTCGAGTACAGCGCCGATCTCGAGCTCAGCAAGGACGAGTCGGTGCCGCTCCCGATCGGCACCTGGGACACCTACGACTGGTACCTCAGGCAGATGGGGCCGCTGAGCGGGGTCGACGCGAAGTTCTTCCAGGGCCGCAACCACACCTGGACCTCGTTCGTCGAGCACCCTTCCTACGATGCGTACTGGCAGGCGCGCGCGGTGCAGCGGCGGCTCAGCGCGCCGGCGGTACCGACGCTGACGGTCGGTGGCTGGTGGGACCAGGAGGACCGCTGGGGGCCGCTCGCCACCTATCGCGCGCTCGAGCGGGGCGACACGGGAAACCGGAGCTCCCTCGTGATGGGCCCCTGGAATCACGGCGGCTGGCGGGGAGGTGAGCCGAGGCGGATGCCGGTGGTGGATCCGGGCACGTCGGAGGAATACCTCCGCGATGTGGAGGCGCCCTGGTTCGCCTACTGGCTCAAGGACAAGGGCAAGCAGCCGGTGCCCAACGCGTACCTGTACGACACGGGGGCCAAGGAGTGGCGCTCGTTCGACGTCTGGCCGCCCAAGGACGGGGAGCGCCGGAGCCTGTACCTCCACGCGGGCGGCAAGGCGTCGTTCGACCGGCCGGCGGCGGGCGAGGCGCCCTACGACCAGTACCGGTCCGATCCGGCGCACCCGGTGCCCTATCGGCCGCGACCCGTGGAGCAGACCTACGATCGGCGCGGCTCACACTGGCGGATATGGGAAACCCAGGACCAGCGGTTCGTGGACAATCGCCCCGACGTGGTCAGCTGGGTCTCGGCGCCGCTGGACCAGGATCTGACCATCGCCGGCGACGTGACCGCGCGCCTGGTGGCCTCGACTACCGGTCGGGACGCCGACTGGGTGGTCAAGCTGATCGACGTGTTCCCCGACAGCATGCCCGACCACTGGGAGTGGGGCGGCTACGAGCTGATGGTGGCCCACGAGATCATGCGGGGCCGCTACCGGAAGAGCTTCACCACCCCGGCACCGCTCCAGCCCAACACGCCGCTCGACTTCACGGTGGATCTGCACCAGCAGGCCTACACCTTCAAGCGAGGGCACAAGCTGATGGTGCAGGTGCAGAGCACCTGGTTCCCGCTGTACGACCGGAACCCGCAGACCTGGGTGCCGAACATCTTCAAGGCGAAGCCGACCGACTACCAGGCAGAGACGCACCGGATCTGGCATACCCCGACCCGTGCGTCGCGGGTGGAGGTCACGGTCATCCGATAAGGGTGAGTAGTCGAAACGCTGAAAGCGGGACCGGCACACCGGGTCGAACGGTGTGCCGGTCCCGCTTTCCGCTTACATCCGCACTCGACGGTCTGCCGGCTCGGCGGCTGCCAGGATATCCCGCCGCAGCCGCGCCGCCTGCGCCAGGACCCGCACCGGATAGCGGTAGCACCGGGGCGTGTTCGCCCCGCGCACACAGCCATTGTATCGCTTGAGCGCCACCGTGACCGACCGGCTTCGCACCAGGTAGAGGTGCAGGATGCGGGCGCCGTGGCAGATGTTGGCGTCCACGTTCATCAGGTCGGCCGATTCGCAGCCGTAGCTGCCGGCGTGGATCGGCATGACCTGCATCAGGCCGATGGCGCCCTGGCTGCTCACGGCCGCGGAGTCGAGCTGGCGATTCTCCACCAGGAGGACGGCAGCGAGCAGGCTGGGGCTCATGCGAAGCCGGCCCGCCTCGCGGGTCACGGCCCAGGCCGCGCGCTCGGCGAGCTCGGGATTCCGGGTGCGCCGCGCGATGGCCCGGGTGAGGGGCTCATGCGCCAGCCGCGCGGTCACCGCGAACTCCAGCGCGGTGCTGTCCACCTTGGCCCGCGGCGGCGTGCGAGCCGCCGAGCTCAGATCCGGCGCGCCGGACGCG
>DASSMN010000390.1:0-4070 GCA_035688885.1 Gemmatimonadales bacterium | reverse complement strand
TCACGCCCGACGCGCTGCTCGGCGCGGTCGCGCGGCTGCTCGACGGCGGGTGATCCGCCGCGGGCGACGGGCGTGGCCCCGCCACCCTCGCCGCTCGCGCAACCGCCGCTCCAGCGGCGTGTGTGTCTCGGGGTCGCCGGGCACCCCCTCGACATCGCTGAGCGTCGTATGGTCGGGGTTGCCCAGCGGCACCTCCCGCAAAACCGTGAACTGGCCGTCGGTCTCCAACACTACTGCGTCCACATCCTGCACCCGCGCGCCGCCTCCGGCCCGGACCGCCACCTGCACCTCCTCCTCGGTCACGCGCTGCCGCTTGAGCTGGTCCTGCAGCATGTGGCCGCGGTAGAGCAGGATGGTCGGACGCCGTTGATCCATTGCTCCATTCGTTTCGAGCTGCGGGTGGGCAGGGCGAACACCTGCTGCAGCCCCACCAGCACGGCCAGGGCGGCCACCATGTCGAGCAAGCCCACGGCAGGCGCGGTGATCGACCCCGCGAGGACCGAGCCCAGCGCCACGATGACCACGAAGTCGAACACGTTCATCTTCGCGATGCTGCGCTTGCCCGATATCCGTAGCAGGATCAAGAGCGCGACATAGCCGAGCGCGGTGATGACCAGCGTGCGGCCCAGCATATCCCAACCGCTGAAGAACGTGTGCATGCCCCACCCGGCGAACGGGGACGTGGTACGCTACGGCCCGTCCTGAGAGCGCCCGCTTCCTTGGGGATATGACCAGGCGCACGCGCTGGCGCACGGAGATGCCATGGCGCTCCGCGCGGCTAGACCCTCCGCGCGTCCGCCAGCACCCGCCTCGAGGTGACGAGGTGGTCGAGGAACCAGTTCCCCCGGTCCGAGTCGATCTCGTCGTACCGCACCCGCCCCGACCCGGCGCTCGCGTGGATGATCCGCCCGTCGCCGGCGTAGATCGCCACGTGGTCCACCCGGCGTCCCTTCGAGGCGAAAAACATGAGGTCCCCGGGCTGGAGCGCGCCCACGACCCGCGGCGCCGCTCGCCCAGCGCCTGCCTGCAGCGACGAGGTGCGCGGCAGCTCCACGCCCTGGCGCCCGAACACGTACTGCACGAACCCCGAGCAGTCGAACCCCTCCGCCGGGCTTTCGCCCCCGTAGCGGTACGGCGTGCCAACGTACCGGTCGGCCGTGGCCAGCACCTGCGCGGCGCTCGCCACGTCCACGCCGAGCCCGCCGCGGCCGAGCCCGCCCGAGACGCTCAACGGTCCGACGGCGGCATGAATGGTCGGCCCGCGGGTGGGCGATACGTCGAGCCGGATCGGCGCCTGCGCGCACCCGGCCGCGGGCCCGAGCGCCAGCAGGTACGCCAGGCGCCGCTTGCGGCGTCGCGTGGCAGACGAATGACGATAGCGCGCTCTGGACATGGTCGTGGGCATGGTCTGTCCTTCCGTCGGGCGTAGAGAGCAAGCTGGCTGGAGACAGCGGCGCTGCGGCGTGTCTGGCCTGCGTGTGGTGGTCGTGGTCTTGGTACGCTGCCTATCAGTAATTCGCACGTTGGCTGAGCATGGGCCGTGCCAGCGATCGATAAGTGCTGCCTCGACTTGGTACGCTATCGTACTACCATTCGTCCATGCCGAAGAGGATTCACCGGCGCCGAGACGCCGATCCGAGCGAAGGCCTCGAGAAGTATGGCGAGGCCACGTTCGCCAATCCCGTGAACAACAAGTACCCCATCGATACGCCGGGCCGGATCAAGGCAGCGTGGGCCTACATCCATCAGCCGGTCAACGCTCGGAAGTACGGCGGGGAAGAGGTGCGGACGATCAAGCGCCGGATCCGCGCGGCGGCCAGGGCGCGCCGGGTGACGCTGCCGGACCCCGACGAGTTCGTGGCGCTGCTGGACAAAGTCCGGAAGAAACGCCGGTGAGCTGGCCGCCGCGCCGCGCAGTTGTCCCTCCGGACCGGACCAGCTACTTTCCTTTATACATCCGAAGGGCCGCGTGCTCGGTTCGCAACGTGATCAGGCAGGGGCTGGCGTTGAGGTCAGCCCTTTTTCTTTTCCGCCGCTCCCTACCGCCACACGCCTCCCGGCGGCTCGCGTCTCGCGATCGCGTCATTTACCCGGAGACCACCGTGGCAGACATCCAGCTCGACGAGGGTGACAGCGTAGAGCGCGCCCTCAAGCAGTTCCGGCGCAAGCTGCAGCGGGAAGGACTGTTCGCGGAGCTCCGCCGGCGGCGGCACTATCTCAAGCCCAGTGCGGCCCGCGTCGTCAAGTCGGCACTGGCGCGGCGACGGAAGCGGAAGAACCTGCGGCGTAGCCGAGACTGAGGCGCCCGGCCCGGCGGCGCGCGCTCCCACTCTACCCGGAACCACCGATGTCGACCACCGATCACCGTTTTGCCCTGAACGTGCACCGCACCGCCCGCGCCTCGGCGCCCACGGTCCACATCTTCCTGCAGCGGGTGGTTCGCCACGCGAACGGCATGCTGTCGGTCACCCCGCTGTGCGGCTCGCTCGCCGAGATCGAGGGCGAGATCGCTCGCCTGCAGGATGAGCTGGCCGGCGTGCTGCAGCAGGCGCGGCAGGCGTTCGATGGCAAGAGCGGGGCGCGCCCGGCCTGACCGTCCGCGCCCGTCCGGCTCTCCGGGAACACCTGAGCACATCTCCACAAATCCCAGGTGGACATCAGGTAGGCAGAGCCGCCTACCCGTAGCGCAGGTCACCGCGACCGCGCCGGTGTGCGGACTACCCTCAGCGCATTCTCCGCCACGACGGATCCGGACGGAGCGCGCGCCGCGCCGCAGCTGGTGATCCGACCGCACCGGAGCGCGCCGATGCCGCCCGAGCCCGCCTTTCAGTTGTCCGACGCCGTCCTCGAGTTCATCGGCTTCGTTTCGCTGTTTCTCGCCAACGGCGCCATCGGCTTCCGCTACGCGGCCGTCCGCGGCCGGCTGACCGCCAACCCGGCGCCCACCGACTCGGCGGCGGGTCTCTACCAGCGTGCGGCGCAGCACGCCGCCGTCCTGGGCCTGATCGGGGCGCTGGTCCAAGCCGCGCTGCTCGTGAGCCAGCTGCCCCACCTGGCCCAGCGCGCCCACCTCTCGACCGGCCGCTTGCTAACCACCGACCCGGTCATCCTCGCGCGATGGGTGCTGCTGCTGGTCGCGATCATCGGGCTGGCGCTCGCGGCCGGCAAGCGCCCCGCCGGCTGGCTGCCGGCCGCGGTGGGCCTTGTCGGTACCGAGCTGGCGCCCATCCTCTCGGGCCGCTGGCTCGGCCTGGTGAACCCGGTGCACCAGCTCCTGGCCGGACTCTGGCTCGGGACCCTAGCAGTCATGGTCCTCGCCGGGCTCGCGACCGTGCTCCGCGGGCCTGCCGCGCTCCGGGGCCCGACGGTGGCGGACCTGGTGAACGGCTTCTCTCCGCTGGCGCTGGTATGCGGGCCGCTGGTGATCGTCACCGGCGTCACCACCGCGCTGCTCCACCTGCACCCGGTCTCGTCCCTCTGGAGCACCCCCTACGGCTACGCGCTGCTGGTGAAGCTCTGCCTGGTGGCCGTGGTGTTCGGGCTCGGCGCCTGGAATTGGCGCCGGCAGCGCCCGCGCCTCGGCAGCGAGGAGGCCGCCGGTCTCATCCGCCGCTCGTCGGCAACCGAGGTGGGAACCGCCACGCTGGTGCTGGCCGTGACCGCCGTCCTGGTGAGCCTCCCAGCCCCGCGCCCACCGCAGGGCCCCGGCCGCGCGCCCGCCACGCAAACCGCCTCCCGTCCTACGGCCTCTCGAAGCATCCCCGCACCAGTGCCGTCGCGAGGTGCGCCGTCCGCGCCAGGCTCTCGCCGCTGATCTTGTCCCGAGTATCCTCGGTGGCGTGATGCCCGCGGTTGTCCGGGCCGTACTGGAGGTCGATCACGTCGATCACCTCGAGTCCGGCCCGCTGGAGCGGCAGGTGGTCGTCGATGATCGGCTGGCTCACGCCGTCGGGGAACTCCGCCATGTAGCCCAGCCGGGCCGCGCAGCGCCACACCGAGTCCACCCGGGCGGGCCGACGGGCGCCGAGCAGCGTCTCGGTGCTGTCGTTGAAGTCGCCCCAGTCCTCCCC
>DASSMN010000387.1:0-4544 GCA_035688885.1 Gemmatimonadales bacterium | reverse complement strand
CACCGTGGCCTTCACTCCGTCGGCCAACAACGTGATCACCGTGACCCGGCAGAGCGCAGGCGGGTGGTCGGCGACGGCGACCAACGCGACCCTGAAGGGCGCGATCCAGACCTGCGGCATCTTCGTCGGCTCGGGCGTGGCCCCGAACGCCGCCGTGACCGCCGAGGGCGCGCCGGCCTGCTACTAAGCCATACCTGATCTTGGGAAAACGGGGGGCGGTGGTCCTAGCGGTCGCCGCCCCTTTTCCTGAACACCGGTGTGAACTCGTCGATCCGGGTCAAGCCTCCAACGGCTCCCGCTGGCTGGGAGAGCGGAACATGCGCAAGGACAATCGAGGCTTCACCCTCATCGAGCTGCTGATCGTGGTCGTGATCATAGGCATCCTGGTCTCGATCGTGGTCCCGAAGTTCGCCAACGGGAAGGAGCGGGCGATGGTCACGGCCATGCGCTCCGACCTCCACAACCTGGTCACGGCGCAAGAGGCCTACTTCTCGAACGGGATGCAGTACTACAACGGTCCGCTCCCCGATCCGTCGTTCGCGTACAACGTCTCGGATAACGTGACCGTCACGCTCCAGAACGTGTCGGCCTCCGGCTGGGGGGCCACGGCCACCCACAACGGCACCAGCCGCACGTGCGCGGTGTACGTGGGCACCGGCGGCCCGATCGCGCCGGCCACGACGGAAGGCACCCCGGCCTGTACCCCGTGACGTAGGGCCGGTCGTGACCCAGCGGTCGCTCCGCACCGAGCTGCTCGTCAGCCTCGGCTTTGTCACATCCGCCGCCGTGATCCTGGTCGGGCTCACGACGGTGCTGCTCAACGGCGGCGACGTCCGGGTGACGCTCTGGCCGCTGGTCTCGCTCTGGGTCGGCAGCACGGCGGTGTTCGTGCTGTTCGGCGCGTACCTGGTGCACCGCTCGGTCGTGCGGCCGCTGGGGGTGCTGGCGGCGGAGGCGGATCGCCTCGCCGTCGGCGCCCTGCCGAGCCCGCCGCCGGTGTACGAGACCGCCGAGCTGAACCAGTTGAGCGCGCGCTACCGCGCCATGGCCGAAGACCTGCTGGACGCGCAGAGCCATATCGTGCGGGTCGAGAAGCTGGCCGGCATCGGGCAGCTCGCGGCCGGGGTGGCCCACGAGGTGCGGAATCCCCTCGGCGCCATCGCCACGTACCTCGAGGTGCTCCAGCGGCGCGGGGCCGACCCGGCCGTAACGTCGGAGATCCGGGGGGCCATCGATCGCATCGAGCGGATCGTGCAGGGGCTGCTCGACTACGGACGGCAGCCGGGGGCCGCGGCGCCGGTGGTGGGCGCCGCCACGGATCTCAACGCGGCGATCCGCACGGTGGCCGACTTCCTCGAGGCCCAGGGCATGCTCCGTGACCACGAGGTCGAGGTCGAGCTCGACGAGGATGCCCCGCTGGTGTGCGGCGTGCGGCACGCGCTGGAGCAGGTGGTGGTGAACCTGGTGGTCAACGCCTGCCAGGCGGGCCCGGTCACCCGCATCACCGTCGGGACCCTGCTCACCGAGTTCGAGTCGCGCGCAGACGAGCCCCGCGCCACCGACGAGCGCGACGAGGACACGCCGCGCCCGGCGCGGCGCTGGGCGCCGCGGCCCCGCCGGCCGGAGCTGGTGGCGGGCCGCCCCGGGGTGATGCTGTTCGTGGCCGACGATGGTCCGGGCGTGCCCGAGGCCGATCGGGAGCGGATCTTCGATCCGTTCTTCACCACCAAAGACCCGGGGCAGGGCACCGGCCTGGGTCTCGCGATCGTGGCGCGAACGGTGCACGAGAGTGGCGGGGTCGTCTGGGTCGACCGGGCACGAGAGGGGGGAGCGGTGTTCAAGGTCTTCTTACCACTAGCAGGTGGTTCCAATGCGTCTGCTGATCGTTGACGATGATGCGGGACTTCGGCAATCGCTCGCGCTGCTGCTGCAGGAGGCGGGAGACGAAGTCGTTGCCGAGAGCGATCCCGAACAGGCATTGCGCCGCGCCACCGCCGAGCCGTTCGAGGCGATCCTGTGCGACGTGCGGATGCCCAAGATGGACGGGCTGACCTTCCTCCGCCGATACCGCGCCGAAGGAGGCTCCGCGCTGCTCATCATGATGAGCGCCTACGGCAGCGAGGACACCGCGCTCGCCGCCATGCGCGAGGGCGCGTACGACTACCTCCACAAGCCGTTCCGTCCTGACGAAGTCACCATGACCATCCGGAAGGCCGAGGAGCGGGAGCGCCTCCGCCGCGAGGTGGAAACGCTCAAGTCGAGTCTGGGTGCCGGCGTGGTACAGGACCTGGTGGTGTGCGAGAGCAAGGCGATGCGGGACCTGCTCGAGGTGGCGAGCCGCGTGGCGCGCCACAGCACCACCGTGCTCGTCACCGGCGAGAGCGGCACCGGCAAGGAGGTGCTGGCCCGCGCCATTCATCGCATGAGCCCGCGGAGCGAGCAGAACTTCACCGCCATCAACTGCGCCGCCATCCCGGGCCAGCTGCTGGAGAGCGAGCTGTTCGGCCACATGCGCGGCGCCTTCACCGGCGCCACGGCCGACCGGCCCGGCCTGTTCGAGCTGGCGCACGAGGGCACGTTGCTGCTGGACGAGATCGGCGACCTGCCGCTCGATCTCCAGGCCAAGCTGCTCCGCGTGCTGGAGGAGGGGGAGATCCGGCGCGTGGGCGGGCGGGAGCCCAAGCGGGTGGACGTCAGGGTCATCGCTGCCACGGCCAAACCGCTGGATCAGGCGGTCGAGCGCGGCGAGTTCCGCTCCGACCTCTACTACCGGCTCAACGTGGTGCACCTCCACCTGCCGCCGCTCCGCGAGCGGCCGGAGGACGTGCCGGCGCTGCTCACTCACTTCGCCCGGCAGGCCGCGCAGCGGCTGGGACATCCGGTGAGCGTCACGCCGGCCGCGCTGGCGGCGCTGGCCAGCTACAGCTGGCCCGGCAACGTCCGGGAGCTTCGGAACGCGGTGGAACGGGCGGCCGTGCTCGGGGGAGAAGGGCCGCTCGATCCCAGGAGCTTCGCGCTCGGCAACGGCCACAAGAACGGCGATGGGAACCACCTGAACGGGCATGGCACCAACGGCGCCAACGGCACCAATGGAACGAACGGCAACGGCGCACTCGACCTCAAGAGCCAGGTCGAGGCGGTGGAACGCCGCGCCATCCAGCGCGCGCTCGAGGCGTCGGGCGGGAACCGCCGCCAGGCAGCCAGCCTGCTGGGGATCAGCCTGCGGACGCTGTTCTACAAGATGCGGCGGCTGCCGGTGAACTGACGGTGGGCATCGAGCCGCCCCGAGCATACCGAAGGAGCCATGCGCCCGCGCATGGCTCCTTCGCTTTGCTCAGGCCGGCTCGCCCGGATGCGCTTCGGCGAGCCGCATCGCGCAAGGACTAGCGCCGGCTGCAACGGGTTGCGCGCTTTGGGTGGGTCGAGAAGAGCTAAGTCGTTGTCCTGCCATGGGCCTCTACGTGGTACGCCTCATGCCACTTCCCCGCGCCGAGTGAGGGCGTGTCCGCGCATCCCATCTGTCGAGGAGGGCAAGTCGTGAAGCGTGGAAACGGGTTCACCTTGATCGAGATGCTCATCGTCATGGTCATCATCAGCCTGGTGAGCCTCATCTCGCTGCCGAAGCTCAACCGCGCGTTCGCGCAGAGCAACGTGCTGAGCGCCAAGGCTCGGCTGCTGGCGCTATATAACACGGCCCGGGCTACGGCGGTCAGCGGAAACCAAACTGCAACGCTCAGGCTGAACGGGAACCAGGTCATGGTGTATGCCTCACCCCGTCGCAAGGCGCCAATCGGGGCTAACACGCTCGACACCATCGTTCGCCCCACTAACCTCTCCACCAGCTTCGGTGTCACGCTGAGCGGGGGATACGACTCGGTTCGCGTCGCGTCGTCCGGCCTGGGCATGGACTCGGCGGCCATCGTGCTGACCAAGTACACCGCCGTGGATACGCTCTACATCAGCCGCTATGGACGGGTACTCAAATGAACCAGCGCTCCGAGCAGGGCTTCACCATCATCGAGATCATGCTGGCGGTAGTCGTTCTGTCGGTCGGCGTCATGGCGCTGGTCGGGAGCTCGGCGCTGGCCACCCGCATGATCGGCCGCGGCGCCAAGTCGTCGGAGGTCACCCAGGTGGCCATGGCACGAGCCGATCTGCTCCGTGCCTATGCAGCCCAGACCTCGCCGGGGTGCACCAACGCGAATGTGAAGACCGACAGCAACACGACGGCCAGCGGCATCGGCGAGAAGTGGGTGCTGCTGGGCAACGCCGGCGATTTCACCCGCGACGTGCGCATGACGTTCAGCTACCGGGTTCCCCGGGGCACGCGCACCGATACGATGATGATCACCCTTTACTGTAAATGACCATGACCACACGGCGCGGATTTACGCTCGTCGAGCTGCTGATCGGCTTGATCCTGCTGCTGGCGGTGGGGGCGGTCACCTACAAGCTCCTGGTCAACACCCAGCGGGTCAGCCGCGCGCAGGCCCAGCGCATCGGCATGCAGGACAACGGCCGCTCGGGCACCCTCATCATTGCCA
>DASSMN010000543.1:0-3189 GCA_035688885.1 Gemmatimonadales bacterium | reverse complement strand
GGGCTGAAACACCACCAGCACCGCGAAGACGCCATAGGTGAAGACCACCCCGAGCAGGTAGGTGATCATGCTGAGCTTGAGCAGGAACGCGGCCAGGTAGATGACGGCGAGCACCAGCAATCCGAACACGATCTGGAGGGCCCGGGTGCCGACCAGAAATCGGAGCAGCGCGTACATGACGTACGCGACGATGAGAATCTCGAGCAGGTCGCGCCAGCCGGGCGCGGGGAACGGCAGCTGGCCGAGCGGCACTAGGGCGCCTCCAGGGAGACGGCGAGCGCGAGCGCGTCGCGCGCGGCGGCGACGTCGTGCACCCGGAAGATGCGCGCGCCGCGTTCCCAGGCCAGCGCGCACGCGGTGGCGGTGGCGCGATCCCGGTCCGCCACCGGCAGCCCCGTTGCGACGCCGAGAAACCGCTTGCGGGAGGGACCGACCAGCACCGGGCGCCCCAGGGCGCACAGCGACTCCAGCTGATCGAGCAGCAGCAGATTCTGCGGGACCGTCTTGGAGAAACCGAACCCGGGATCCACGGCAATGGCCGCCATCGGCACGCCGGCGGCGCCGGCCGCCGTGATGGCGGCGCGGAGCTCGCCGACGACCTCGCCGAGGAGGTCGCCATAGCTGGCGTGGGTGTACGACGCGATCTCGAGCAGCGAACCGCGGGAGTGCATGAGGACCAGGCCGGCGCGGGCGGAACCGACCACGGCCCCCATGGCGGGATCCAGCCGGAGCGCCGACACATCGTTGATGGCGGCGGCACCTGCCTCGAGCGCGGCGTGCGCCACGGGGGCCTTCACCGTATCGACGGTGATCAGGAGCTGCGGATGTCGCCGGGTGAGCGCCTCGACTACCGGCAGCACCCGCTCGAGCTCGGTCTCGACCGGCACCGTCTCGGAGCGGCCGGGCCGGGTGGACTCGCCGCCCACGTCCACGATGTCGGCCCCCCCGACGAGCAGCGCATCCGCCTGGGCCAGCGCCGCGTCGACACCCTGGAAGCGGCCGCCATCGCTGAAGCTGTCGGGCGTCACGTTGAGAATGCCCATCAGCACGGGGCGATCGAGCGCCACCGGGCCCCGTGCAGTCTGCCAGGTCTGGGCCGGCTCCGCCGGCATCGCGAGGCCGATATCGATGGCGAGCTGCGACAGCACCGGCGGCACCAGCCAGGGGCGCGCGAAGGCGCTCAGCCGGGACCGGCTGCCGCACATCAGCGCCCAGTCATCGCCCGTGAGCACCTCGAGCCCCAACGCGCCGCCATGGCGCACCAGGGCCTCGAGCGTTTCCTGGTCGAGACCGGTGAGGTGGAAGCCGAGAGGATCAACGCCGCCCGAGGCGGCGGCCGCCTGGCCGGCGTCCCATCCGTGCGCGCGGAGAAGGTCCCGCACCGCGCGCGGCGAATGGAGCGCCAGCGGCGTGACGGTCACGCGCCGGCGGGTTCGGCCGGCGGGGTGCCCAGAAGAGGTGCGCGAGCCGGCGCGGCGCCGGGCTTCGTTGGAGCGCTGGCCTGCGGCGCCGGCGAGTCGGCCGGCGGCAGGTTGCGCGGAGGCAGCGGCAGGTTCTTCACCAGCCGATCGAGGTCCTCACGGTCGATGGTCTCGCGCTCGAGCAACGCGTCCGCGATCCGGTCGAGCAGCTCGCGGTTCTGGGTCAGGATCTCGGTGGCGCGGGCGTACGCCTCGTCCACCAGCCGCTTGACCTCATCGTCGACCATCTGCGCCGTCCGCTCGCTGATCTCGCGGCGCTGGGCGAACTCGCGGCCCAGGAAGATCTCCTGCTCCTTGTCGCCCACGGCGAGCGGCCCGATGCGCTCGCTCATGCCGAACTGGGTGACCATGCGGCGGGCGAGCGCGGTGGCGCGCTCGATGTCGTTCCCCGCCCCGGTGGTCACCTTGTCGGAGCCGAAGATGATCTCCTCCGCCACCCGGCCGCCGAAGAACATGGCCAGGCTGCCGATGAGCCAGTCCTTGCTGTAGTTGTGGCGGTCCACCTCGGGGAGCGAGGCGGTGAGGCCCAGGGCGCGCCCGCGCGGGACGATGGTGACCTTATGGATCGGGTCGCTGCCGGGAATCTTGATGGCGACGATGGCGTGCCCCGCCTCGTGGTAGGCGGTGAGCTTCCGCTCGGCCTCGGTGAGCACCAGGCTCCGGCGCTCGACGCCCAGCATGACCTTGTCCTTGGCGTCTTCGAAGTCCTGCATGTCCACCAGCGTCTTGTTTCGCCGCGCCGCGAGCACCGCGGCCTCGTTCACCAGGTTGGCGAGGTCGGCGCCGGCCATGCCCGGCGTGCCCTTGGCGATGACCTCGAGCCGCACGTCGGACGCCAGCGGGATCTTCCGGGTGTGCACCCGCAGGATGCCCTCGCGCCCTCGCACGTCGGGCGCGTCGACCACGATCTGCCGGTCGAACCGGCCCGGCCGGAGCAGCGCCGGATCGAGCACGTCGGGCCGGTTGGTGGCGGCCACGAGAATGACGCCGTCGTTGGACTCGAAGCCGTCCATCTCGACCAGGAGCTGGTTGAGGGTCTGCTCCCGCTCGTCGTGCCCGCCGCCCAGCCCCGCCCCGCGGTGCCGGCCGACGGCGTCGATCTCGTCGATGAAGATGATGCAGGGCGCGTGGCTCTTGCCCTGCTCGAACAGGTCGCGCACCCGGCTGGCGCCCACGCCGACGAACATCTCGACGAAGTCGGACCCGGACATCGAGAAGAACGGCCGGCCGGCCTCACCGGCCACCGCCTTGGCCAGCAGGGTCTTGCCGGTGCCCGGCGGCCCCACCAGCAGCGCGCCCTTGGGCAGCCGGCCCCCGAGGCGGGTGAATTTCTGCGGATCCTTGAGGAACTCGATGATCTCCTGCAGCTCGACCTTGGCCTCGTCCGCGCCGGCCACGTCGGCGAAGGTGATCTTGGGCGTGTCGCCCGCGAGGAGCTTGGCCTTCGACTTTCCGAACGCGAACGCACGGCTGCCGCCGGCCTGCAGTTGCCGGAGCAGGAAGAACCACAGCCCAAGAATCACGATCCAGGGGAGCGCCGCGATGATGATCGCGGTGATGCCTCCCTTAGGCTCCTTGGCCAGGATGGGCACGCCCGCGTCTTCCAGCCGCTTGATGAACTGCTCGCTGTTGGCGACCGGGAGGAGCACCTGGAAGCTCTTGGCGCTCCGGCCGTCCTGGGTCACCGGGTTCTTGAAGTCGCCCTCGA
>DASSMN010000317.1:0-6062 GCA_035688885.1 Gemmatimonadales bacterium | reverse complement strand
AAGGCCTGAGCGCCGCCGCAGCCGGCGTGGACCTCCCGCCCGACACCGATTTCCGGGTGTCCATCACCGACGCGCCTGGCGCCGAGGTGTACCCCATCTCCAGCTTCACCTGGCTGCTGGTCCACCAGCAGGACACTACTTCGGCCAAGCAGCGCGCCATTCGCGGCTTTCTCGTCTGGATGCTGCAGCCGGAGGCCCAGCGGATGGCGGCGGACCTCCACTACGGGCCCCTTCCGGTGAAGCTGGTCGAAATGGTGCGGCAGCGACTCGGCGCTTCGTGACCGATCCGTTACACAGACGTGACGGTCCGGGCGGCGGCGAAGGCTAAGATCCCCGCCATGACCGCCGTGTCCGAGCGCGATCTGGCCCCGCCTGCCGCGGCCCCCGAAAGGGTGCCGCTCGACCGAAGCACCTACAGCGATCACATCTTCAAGGGACTGCTGACGCTGGGAGCGGTGACCATCCCGGTGTTGCTGCTATTCCTGGTGCTCGAGCTGTGGAAGGGCGCCCGGCTGGCCATGGCCAAGTTCGGCCTGGGTTTTGTCACGACCAGCGTGTGGGATCCGGTGGCGGAGCAGTTCGGTGCCTTTCCCCTCATCTTCGGCACCGTGGTCTCGTCGCTGGTCGCGCTGCTCATCGCGGTCCCGCTTTCCCTTGGCGTGGCCATCTACCTGACCGAGTTCGCCCCAAAGGCCATTCGCCAGCCGGTCGCCTTCCTCATCAGCCTCCTCGCGGCGATTCCGAGCGTGGTGTACGGGCTGTGGGGCATCTTCGTGCTGATCCCGGTGCTCCGGAAGTCGGTCTTCCCCCTGCTGCGCGACGCGCTCGGATTTCTGCCGCTGTTCCACGGGCCCATCTACGGTCCGTCGATGCTCGCGGCCGGCATCATCCTGGCGATCATGGTGATGCCGTACGTGATGTCGGTGTCCCGCGAGGTCCTGCTGGCCGTGCCCAACACCCAGCGGGAAGCCTCGCTGGCCCTCGGTGCCACCCGGTGGGAAGCGGTCATCACGGCCGTCCTGCCCTACGCGCGCTCCGGCATCATCGGCGCGGTCATCCTGGGCCTGGGCCGGGCCCTGGGTGAGACGATGGCGGTGACCATGCTGATCGGCAACCGGCATGAGATCGCCGCCTCGTTGTTCGCGCCGGGTTACACCATGGCCGCGGCCATCGCGAACGAGTTCTCCGAGGCCGTGGGTGACATGCACCTCTCGGCCCTCGCCTACGTGGCGTTTCTCCTGTTCGTGGTAACGGTGCTGGTCAATGCCGGCGCTCGGCTGCTCATCTGGAAGGTCGCACGCGGCTCGGCGGCGGGAGGGAAGGCGCTATGAAGGCCACAACCCGGGCCGCCTCGCACGCCGGTGGGCGGCTGCCATGAACCGCCGCGTGCTCCGCCGAGGGTTCAGCAACCTGATGGTCGGGCTCATGATCGGCGCCGTGATCGTGGCGCTGGCTCCGCTGTTCTTCATCCTGGCCAACCTGGTGATCAAAGGCGCCGGCAGCCTGTCCATGGACTTCTTCACCAGGACCCCGGCCCCCGCCGGCGAGACCGGCGGCGGGGTGGTCCACGCCATCGTCGGGACACTGATCATCGTGGGCGTGGCGAGCCTGATCGGCCTTCCCCTCGGGATCGCGGCGGGCATCCACTGCGCCGAGTATCCCGGCAGCCGGCTCACCTGGGTCACGCGCTTCGTGGCCGACGTGCTGAACGGGACGCCGTCAATCGTGGTCGGCGTGTTCGCCTGGGCCTGGATCGTCGCGACCCAGAAGCACTTCTCGGCCCTGGCCGGTAGCGCCGCGCTCGCGATGCTGATGATTCCTATGGTGCTGCGGACCACCGAGGAGATGATCAAGCTGGTGCCCAACTCGCTTCGCGAGGCCGCGCTGGCGCTCGGGTATCCACGCTGGCGCACCAGCCTGGCGATCGTGGTCCGGACCACGCTGCCGGGCATCGTCACCGGGAGCCTGCTGGCTGTCGCCCGCATCGCCGGCGAGACCGCGCCGCTTCTCTTCACTGCGCTCGGCAGTCAGTACCTCAGCTACCGGGTCACCCAGCCGATGGCCGCCCTGCCCCTCACCGTCTTCACCTACGCGACGGGGCCCTACGACGAGTGGCATCGCTACGCCTGGGCGGCGGCCCTGGTACTGATCCTCGTCGTGTTCATCCTGAGCCTGGGCGCGCGCCTCGCCATCCGGCAGCGGTTCGACTTCAATGGCTGAGCCTGCCTTGAGCGAAGCCCGGGGCACACCGGTGCGGACGGCAGCGGCGCGAGTGCCGCCGGAGGCGGCTGCTCCCGGCGCGCCCTCCCGGGCTCGGATCGTGTCCGACAAGCTCACCGCGATGTATGGCAAGTTCACCGCGGTGAAGGGGGTCTCCCTCAGCTTCACGGCCAACCGGGTGCACGCGCTCATCGGCCCGTCGGGCTGCGGCAAGTCCACCTTCCTCCGCACCCTCAACCGGATGCACGAGCTGTCGGAGAACGGGTGGATCACCGGGCGGGTGCTGCTCGACGGCGAGGACATCTACGCGCCCAAAGTGAACGCGATGCAGCTCCGCCGTCGGATCGGGATGGTGTTCCAGCGGCCCACGCCGTTCCCCACCATGTCGGTCTACGACAACGTCGCGGCCGGCCTCCGGGTCCACGGCCGCCGTCCCCGGAGCGAGCTGGATGCGATCGTCGAGCGCTCGCTCCGGCAGGCCGCGCTGTGGGACGAGGTCAAGGACCGACTCAGGGCCAGCGCCATGGCGCTCTCGGGCGGGCAGCAGCAGCGGCTCTGCATCGCCCGCACCATCGCGCCCACTCCCGACGTGGTCCTGCTCGACGAGCCCACCGCGTCGCTCGATCCGCAGGGCACCCAGCGGATCGAGGAGCTCCTCTTCGAGCTCAAGCGCGACTTCACCATCATCATCGTGACCCACAACATGCAGCAGGCGGCCCGGGTGTCGGACACGACCACGTTCTTCTACCTGGGCACCATGGTCGAGTCGGGAGCCACCCGCCAGATCTTCACCGCGCCGAAGAACGAGCAGACCGAGGCCTACATCACCGGGAGGTTCGGATGACCGCCATCTCCGCGCAGCGGACGCACCCGGGCATGGTCCCCACGCCGCGGGCCACGCTGGCGCCGCGGCCGCCCGCGCCTAAGGCCGGGCCGCCCGGTGCGCCCGCGGTCGACGTTCAGCGCTTCAGCTTCGCCTACGGCTCCCGTCAGATTCTCCGGAACCTGACCTTCGCCATTCAGCGGAAATCCGTGACGGCGATCATCGGTCCGTCCGGTTGCGGCAAGTCGACCTTTCTCCGGTCCATCAACCGGCTGAACGACCTCATTCCCGGCGTCCGGCACGAGGGCGACATCCTGGTCGAGGGCACCTCGGTGTTCTCGCCCAGCACCGATCTGGTGACGCTCCGGCAGAAGGTCGGCATGGTGTTTCAGCGCCCGAACCCGTTCCCCAAGTCGGTGTTCGACAACGTGGCCTACGGGCCCGCGCTCAACCGCCTGGTGGCCAAGCGGGACCTGCCCGATCTGGTCGAGCGGTGCCTGCGCCAGGCGGCGCTGTGGGACGAGGTCAAGGACCGGCTGGACCAGAGCGGCGCGGGTCTCTCGGGCGGGCAGCAGCAGCGGCTCTGCATCGCGCGAGCGCTGGGGAACGCGCCCGAGGTGCTGCTGATGGACGAGCCGTGCTCGGCGCTCGACCCCATCGCCACGCAGCGGGTGGAGGAGCTCATCTTCGAGCTCAAGCAGGACTACACCATCGTGATCGTCACGCATAACATGCAGCAGGCCGCGCGGGTCTCCGACTTCACCGGCTTCTTCGACCGCGGCGAGCTCGTCGAGTACGGCGAGACCGAGCGGATCTTCACCAAGCCGGCCCACGAGCGCACCGAGGCCTACATCACCGGGAGATTCGGATGAGCGTCGACGTCCATCGCCATTTCCACGACGAGCTGAGCCACGTCAAGGTGCGGCTGCTCACGATGTCGGGCGAGGCGGAGGCCGCGCTCGGCCTCGCGGTGGAGGCGCTGCTCGAGCGCGACGAGGACAAGGCCCGGCGCGTGATCGCCGGTGACCGCGTGATCGACAGCATGGAGGTCGAGATCGAGGAGCAGTGCATCAATCTCCTCGCCCTCCAGCAGCCGATGGCCCGCGACCTCCGGATGCTCACCTCCGCGCTCAAGATCGCCAACGACCTCGAGCGGGTGGGCGACCATGCGGTTAACATTGCCCAGAGCGCCGAGCGGCTGAGCCAGGCGCGGCCCATTACCCCGGAGCCCGAGATCATCGAGATGGCCCGGCTGGCCCGGGACATGCTGTCGGACGCGCTGGAGGCCTTCATCCGGGGTGATGCCGCCGCAGGCCGCGAGGTCTGCTTGCGGGACGACAAGGTGGACGCCCTGCACCGCTCGGTGTTCCGCATCCTGCTGACGCACATGATGGAAGACCCCCACCTGATCGGCGCCGGCATGGAGCTGTTCCTGGTGAGCCGCAATCTGGAGCGGGTGGCCGACCTGGCCACCAATATCGGAGAGGACGTCGTTTTCCTCGTAGAGGGCAAGTCCATCAAGCACCACGCCGAAGACCGAGGGGAGCCGCGGCCGTCGGGTGTGTACCCGGCGGCCACGGGCGCGTGATCGCCCGCCCGGCCGTCAAATCCGCCAACGGCGCCGAGGCCCCGGCCTCGCGCGATCGCATCGCCGCCATCGACGTCGGGTCCAACTCGGTTCGCCTGCTCGTGGCGGAGTACGATCCTGCCTCCGGTCTCTCCATCATCGACGAAATGAAGGACCAGCCCCGCCTCGCGGCGGGGCTCGCCGCCACCGGCTGCCTCGACGAGCGCGCCATCGAGCGTGCGCTCCAGACCCTGGGCCGGATGCGCGAGGTCTGCCAGCGTCGGGGAGTCAAGCGGATCGCCGCCGTCGCCACCGCCGCCGTGCGCGAGGCCGAGAACGGCCCGTGGTTCGTGCGGCGGGTCCGGCAGGAGCTCGACATCCCGCTCCGGATCATCGACGCCGAGACCGAGGCCGCCCTCTCCTACCGGTCGGTGGCGCACCACTTCCGCCTGGCCGGCGAGCGCACGCTGGTAGCCGATATCGGTGGGGGCAGCCTGGAGCTGATCGGCGCGGTCGACGGCCTGGTCGAGCTCACCGTGTCGCTGCCGCTGGGCGCGGTGCGGCTCACCGAGCTCCACATGCCGGGCGACCGGGCCACCCACAAGGAAGTCGACGCGCTCCGGGTGCACATCCGGAAGCAGCTCAAGCGCGGCATCTCGGGCCGGGCCTGGTCGGCGGCGACCGTGATCGGCTCGGGGGGCACATTCACCAGCCTGGGACGAATGGTGCAGGCCCGTCGGGGACAGCCCACCGGCGACACGGTCCACGGCGTGAGCGTCACCGCGGCCGAGGTCGAGCAGCTCATCGATTGGCTGGTGAGCCGCACCCCCGAGCAGCGGCGCCAGGTGCCGGGGCTCAACCCGGAGCGGTCCGATATCATCCTCGCAGGGCTCGCCGTCACTGCCGAGCTGCTCGACTGGGTGCGCTCCCGCTCGCTCACGGTGAGCGCGTTCGGCCTCCGCGAGGGCCTGCTGCTCGAGATGGCCGGCGCCAAGGAGGTCGCGGCGCCCGACCCGCTGCGCCTGTTCCGCGAGTTCGCCGAGCGCTGCCAGAGCGATCGCCGCCACGTCGAGCACGTCCGCTACCTGGCGCTCCAGTTGTTCGACCAGCTCGGCGGCAAGCTGGGCTGCGAGCCCGAGGATCGAATCCTGCTCGAGGCCGCGGGTCTGCTGCACGATGTCGGCCAGCTGGTGAGCTACCGGAAGCACCACAAGCACAGCTACCAGCTGATCATGCACGCCGAGCGGCTGGGGCTCCCTCCGCGCGAGCGCGGCCTGGTAGCCCTGATCAGCCGCTACCACCGGCGCACCGGGCCGCGAAAGAAGCACGCCGAGTTCGCCGCCCTGCCGCCGGAGGATCAGGCGGTCGTCCGTCGGCTGAGCGCGCTCCTGCGCGTGGCCGACGGGCTCGACCGCGGGCACACCGCGGCGGTCGAAATGGTCACCGCCGAGC
>DASSMN010000259.1:0-3869 GCA_035688885.1 Gemmatimonadales bacterium | reverse complement strand
TGGCGGCGTCACCACCGCGATCGGCGTCCTCGGCACCGATGACACGGTCCGCACCACGGCCGAGCTGGTGGTGGTCGCCCGGGGCCTCATCCGTGAGGGCCTGAGCGCCTGGTGCCACACCGGCGGCTACCACGTGCCGCTCACCACCGCCAGCGGCAGCATCCGGCTCGACATGGTGCTCATCGACCTGGTGCTCGGCGTGGGCGAGCTGGCCATCAGCGATCACCGGTCGAGCCAGCCGACACTCGAGGAGCTGCTCCGCATCGCGGCGGACGCGCACGTGGGCGGCCTCATGACCGGCAAGGCCGGCATCGTCCACCTGCACGTGGGCGACGGCGAGCCGGGCCTCGAGCTGATCCGCCAGGCCCTCGACCAGAGCGAGCTGCCGCCGACGGTCTTCAACCCTACCCACGTGAACCGGAAGCGCCGGCTGTTCGAGGAGGCCATGGCGCTGGCGGAGCGCGGCTGCAGGGTAGACGTGACCGCGTTTCCCGTGGGCGAAGGCGAGGACGCCTGGTCTGCCGAAGACGCGCTGGTCCGCTACCTCGACGCGGACCTTCCGCCGGAGCGGATCACGGTGAGCTCCGACGGCGGGGGCTGCCTTCCGGTGTTCGACGAGGATGGCCGGGTCACCGCGATGGACGTGGGCTCGCCGGCGGCGCTGGGCGACACGCTTCGCACCCTGCTCCATGCCGGCCAGCCGCTCGAGCGGGTGCTGCCGGCCTTCACCAGCAATCCGGCGCGGCTGCTGCGGCTCGAGCGAAAGGGGCGGCTGGCGCCCGGCGCGGACGCCGATCTGGTGGTGCTGAATCGGGACGGCGGTGTGGCCGACGTGATGGCGCGGGGACGGTGGCACGTGCGCGGGGGGAAGGCGGTGGTGCGGGGGACGTTCGAGGCGGGGTGAGCGGAGAGCGGGAACAGCCCACCATTCATTCCGCGGGGCTCCCGCCAACGGTATCCCGGTCACCGGCCGACGGCAGGAGAATCTCGAACCTCGCCCCCTTGCCCGGCTCCGACGCCGCCCGGATGTAGCCGCCGTTCTGCCGAACCGAGCCGTACACCGCGGCCAGTCCCAGGCCGACGCCCTTCCCGAACGGACGGGTAGTGAAGAACGGCTCGAACACGTGCTGCAGCACGTCCGGGCTGATGCCCTCGCCGGAGTCCTCCACCGAGACCATGACGTAGCGCCCGGCGGGCATGCCGCTGCCGGCATACTGCTCGCTGACCGCGCCGTCGTCGAGCCGCCGCTCCGACGTGCTGATCGTGAGCCGGCCGCTCCCGGCCATGGCGTCCCGCCCGTTCACCGCGAGGTCGGTGAGCACCTGTTCGAGCTGCGCCGCGTCCGCGTCCACCTGGGGCAGCTCGGATCCCAGCTGGAGCCGGAGCTCCACGGTCGGCCCGACCACCGTCCGGAGGCGACCGGCGGCTCCGGCGATGAGCTGGTTCACGTCGAGACGGGTAGGCCGGGTGACCTCGCGCTGCGCGAAGGCCAGCAGCTTCCGAGTGAGGTCGGCGGAGCGCCGCGCCGCGCCCAGCACCTCCGCGGTGTCCCGATGGCGCGGATCGCCGCCCGGAAAGCCGCGATCCAGCATCTCGGTGTACCCGATGATGGCCATGAGCATGTTGTTGAGGTCATGGGCCACGCCGCCCGCCAGCCGGCCCAGCGCCGCGAGCTGCTGCGATTGCCGCAGCGCCTCCTCGGACTGCCGCTGACGCGACACGTCGGCCATGGCCCCCAGCATCCGGAGCGGCAGGCCGTCGGTGGTCCGCATGATGCGGGCGCGGTCACGGACCCGCACGTACTCGCCGTCGCAGCGCCGGAAACGGTACTCCTCCTCCCAGCGCTCCGCGATGCCCTTCACGGCCCGCCGCAGGCTCTCGGTGACCCGGGTGCGATCGTCGGGATGGATCCGCTGCTCCCACCAGCGGACGTCCTTGCCCAACTGGGCCGGACCGTAGCCGAACACCTCCTCGAACCCGTCGGTCCAGGTCACGGTGTCGGTGTTGAGGTCGCGATCCCACAACGCCTCGTCGGCGGCCCGGCTCGCCAGGCGGTATCGCTCGGCGCGGGCCCGGAGGTCCGCCTCGAACTCGCGCTCGACGGTCAGGTCGCGAAAGATCTTGGCGAACCCGGTCAGCTGCTCCGCCGCATCCTGCAGCCGGTAGGTCATGCCCGAGGCCCAGAACCGCGTGCCGTCCTTGCGCTCGAGCCAGCGCTCGTCGCTGGCGGCGCCGTGCGCCGCGGCGAACGCCAGCTCGCGCTCGGGCACGCCCGCCTGCTGGTCTTCGGTGGTGAAGATCTCCCGCGTGTGGCGCCCGATGAACTGGTCGCGGGTGTACCCCAGCAGCCGCTCCACGCCGACGCCCCAGGTGAGATTGTGGCCCCCGGAGTCTATCAGGAAGATTGCGTGATCTCGGGACTGCTCCACGAGTGCGCGGAACAGGACGTCGTCGGTCATGAGCGTGCTCGTCGTGTGGGACCGGGCCGCACCCATCGCGCCCCGACGGGCGGACGGCGACCGCTCGCCGGGTTGTGCACCTTAGGATCGGGCTTGGGGGAGAGCAGTGAGTGTGCTCACACGATGATGGACCTTTCCCCGGCCGGCCACCGGCGCCAATCGTTCGGATCGGCGGTCGCGCAACCCCTGCCGACCCCTTGGAGCAGGTGTATCTTATGCGGCGCGGAAGACTTGCGTCCGGCGACCGACTCGCCGGTCAACCCCTGGCGGGAGGGCCCTGGTGGCGGACGGCCGCGGCTACATCATTCCAGTAGGTGGGGCGGAAGAGAAGATCGGTGACATCACTATCCTGCGGCGCTTCGCGTCGCTGTGCGGCACCGCCGGCCGCATCGCGATCATTCCGACGGCGTCGGAGGTGAGCGATACGGGGGCCCGGTACGAGACCCTGTTCCAGGGCCTTGGCGTCACCGAAGCCAGGTCGCTCCCCATCCATACCCGGGCCGACGCCGAGCTGCCGGAGCTGCTCGCGATCCTGGATCAGTCCGACGGCATCTTCCTCACCGGCGGCAACCAGCTCCGGCTGAGCACGTTGATCGGCGGCACGTCCATGGCCAAGGCCCTGCGCCGCCGGAATGCCGAAGGCGTGCACGTCGCAGGCACCTCGGCGGGCGCCGCGTTCCTGTGCGAGCACATGATCGCGTTCGGCAAGGAGGGCGCGTCGCCCCGGGCCAAGATCGTGACCCTGGCGCCGGGCCTCGGGCTCACCAACCGGGTGATCATCGACCAGCACTTCCGCCAGCGCGATCGGCTGGGGCGCCTGCTCACCGCCCTGGCCTACAACCCGTTCGCGGTCGGGATCGGGCTGGACGAGAACACCGCCGCGTTCATCGGGCCGGACGAAACGCTGGAGGTGGTGGGGAGCGGCTCGCTCACCATCGTGGACCCGTCGAAGCTCCAGTTCTCCTCGATGGCGCGCGTGCGCAAGAACGATCCGGTGTGTCTCATCGGCCTCACGGTGCACATTCTGGATCACGGCTCGACGTTCAACCTGCATACGCGGGCAGCGGCAGCCGCGCCGGCGATCGCGCAGCGGGCGTAGCGCGCCACCGGCGCGCGTCGATCCGGTGATACGACGATAGGGCGATAGGAAGTCGATCAGTGACGATCTCCAGCGGCGCCACCCCAGGGGGTGCGCCGACACGACGATAGGCAGGGCGAAAGGAACAGCAATGCGGATCATCGATCGCGCCGTGTACGTGGGGCCCAACCTGTACGCCCACTTTCCCGTCATCCGGCTGGAGCTCGATCTGGGCGAGCTGGAGCAGTGGCCGTCCGCCAGGCTCGGCCCGTCATTCATCGATCCGCTGATCGAGGCGTTGCCCGGGCTGCACGAGCACGGCTGCTCCTACG
>DASSMN010000245.1:0-2667 GCA_035688885.1 Gemmatimonadales bacterium | reverse complement strand
CGTAGGCCAGGTACCCGTCGGGCGAGACGGCCACTGTCGCCGGAAACAGCCCCAGCTCGATCCGCCGGCCGACCTGGTCGTCGCCGGTGCTGTACTTCCAGAGCGAGCCGTACGGCGCGCCGTGCCCGATCGAGACGAAGTAGTGCTTGCCGTCGGGCGCCACCGCGACGCCGTGCGGACCGTCGACGTCGGTGGGAAGCGCGCCGGTCGTGAGCGCGTGGTCGAGCGTGAGGCCGCCGGGGCCGAAGCGGAGGAGCTGGATCTGGTCGGTCGCCTCGGACACCACGTACACGTAGTACGCGCGCGCCGGCGGCCGCGGCGCGGCAGGAGCCTGCGCTGCCACCTCGGGTGCTCGGGGCGAGGCGGCGGGAGCCTGGGACGACGCGGCGGAAAGCGGCGCCAGCAGCAGGGCGAGGGTGGCAACGCTGGCCTGGGGTTTCATGCCTCCAAAAGTACAGCCGCGTGCGGCTTGATCCAGTAATGACGGGACATGGGGAACCACTGGCCGCGGGGCATGGAGAGCCAGGCCCTTCCCGCGTATGTCTATTATCTCAGACGCTATCGGCGATAAGGGCTGCGTTGATGGATGCCTCGCCCAATGCCTATTATCTCGGACGCTACCGCGACCAGAGCTGCGTTGATGGACACCATTCCGTATGCCTATGAACTCAGACGCTATTGGCGATAAGGCCCCGGCCCTCCTGCTCAGTCTTGGCGCCGCCCTCGCCGCGGCCACGTGGATCTCGGCGTGTGGTCGCCCCGACTACAGCCACGCGCAGGCCCCGCAATCGCCCAACCCCCAGCCCACCGCCGGCATCGTCCGCGCCGAGGTCGTGGCCCGCGGCCTCGACCACCCGTGGGCGCTCGAGTTCCTGCCCGACGGCCGCATGCTCGTGACCGAACGGCCCGGACGCCTGCGCATCGTCGGCGGCGGCGGTCACATCTCGCCCCCGCTCGCCGGCGTGCCCGCGGTGCAGGCGTCAGGGCAGGGTGGCCTGCTCGACGTGGCCCTCGATCCGGCGTTCGGCCAGAACCAGCTGGTCTACCTCTCCTACGCCGAGCCGGGCCCGGGCGGCGCCGGCACCGCCGTCGCGCGTGGCCGGCTCACCGACCGCGGGTTGGAGGAGGTGCAGGTCATCTACCGGCAGGAGCCCAAGGTGAGCGGCGGGAACCATTTCGGCTCCCGCCTGGTGTTCGCACCCGACGGCCGGCTGTTCATCACCCAGGGCGAGCGGTTCTGGCATCGCGATCAGGCGCAGGATCTCTCCAGCCTGCTCGGCAAGATCGTGCGAATCGAGCCCGACGGCTCCATCCCCGACGACAATCCGTTCGTGGGCCGCTCCGACGCGCGCCCCGAGATCTGGTCCTACGGCCATCGGAACGTCCAGGCGGCGGCCATCCAGCCCGAGACGGGCCGGTTGTGGACCGTCGAGCACGGGGCGCGAGGTGGCGACGAGCTGAACCATCCCGAGGCCGGGAAGAACTACGGCTGGCCGGTGATCACCTACGGCATCGACTATTCGGGGCTCCGCATCGGCGAGGGCGTCGCGAAGGCCGGCATGGAGCAGCCGGTGTACTTCTGGGATCCCGTGATCGCGCCCTCGGGCATGGTGTTCTACACCGGCGACGCGTTCCCAGGCTGGAAGGGGAGCATCCTAATTGGCTCGCTCAGAGGGGCGCTGGTGCGGCTGCAGCTCGACGGCGCACGCGTCGGCCTGGAGCAGCGCTACCGGAACGACGGGCTCGATGCGCGGATCCGCGACGTGCGCCAGGGCCCGGACGGGCTGGTCTACGTGGTGACCGACGAGGACGACGGGCGCATCCTCCGGGTGATGCCGGCGAGCTCCGCGCCAGCCAAATGACGAGGCGAAGGTCGTGCAGCCGGCAAATGACAACAGCCCGGGGATATCCCCGGGCTGTCGGTATCCCGCGCGGGCGCCGGCTCACTGGTTTCCGTTGATGCACCCCTTCTGACCGCTCAGGTTGGCGTACCCCGTGCCCGCCGTGTAACGGGCATTGGACCAGTTGCCCTGGGCCCGCCAGGTCGTGTTGTTCTTGAGGGTCACGTCCGACGGGAACACCCAGGCGCACTTGTCCGCGTTCTCCGCGCCCGAGTTGTCGTACCAGCCGGATCCGCGCGGGTCCGTGATGGCCTCGGAAAGCTCGTGCGCCGTCACGTTGGCGAGCGCCGCCAGCCCCTGCGAATGGCCGTGGAGGTCCCCGCCCGGATCGCAGCCGGCGATGCCGTCGATGTTGGGCATGTACGCCACCTGAACCGGCGCGCCGTTGCTGCAGCTGCCCCAGCTGTGCCAGGCGCAGTAGTTGACGTGCCCGGCGGTGGTCGAGGTGTAGATGAAATACACCGCGCTCGGGTCGGGGCTATTGCTGGTGATCTTGCAGGCTTCGCTCACCGCCGCGGAGGTCGAGAGCGCCCTCGACGGCGGCTGGCTGGCGTCGATGGTGCTGCCCAGGTAGGTCATCGACTTGGTGACCTGCCCGTTGGTGCCGGCGTACTCGGTGTTGGTGCCGGCAAAGTTGCTGCCGCCGAAGCCGCTGAAGAAATCGCCCAGGCCGCTGATCTTGTCGCCCGCGAGCGAGGCCGTGCTCCAGCTCGAGCCCCAGAAGATCGCCATGGACTTGGAGGCGGGCAGCACCGGCCCGTTGTGG
>DASSMN010000112.1:0-2292 GCA_035688885.1 Gemmatimonadales bacterium | reverse complement strand
AGGCATGCGCGCTGCGGGGGTAGCAGGCGCGCCACACCGGCCCCGACGACCTGCTGGCGTGGAACGACACCCCGTCCGCCCGGGCCAGGGACGGCCACGGACCCGGTGTCAATCTCCTCGCCAGCCGGGCCCGGAGCTCCGCCCCGCCGAACCGCCGGAACTCAAAGCCAGTCCTGTGAGTTTGGCCCCGCAGTCCCAGCCCATCGTCCCCCTCTCGAGCGGTTCGACACCACGCAAGATGTAGCACGACCCGCCCGGCTCGGGTCTTGCCCTTTTGTCCTCCAGCGGCACCCCCAGATCCATACGGCAAAAAGTTGCACCAGGTCCCAGGGTGGGCATATCGCCCGAGGACCTCACGCCCGGCGGGCAAAGGAGTTCGCATGGCTTCGGCAACCGCGTTCGTGACCCTCATGAGAGCCTCCGCGGCACGGCGGCGTGAACAGTGGCTGTCGCCGGGCGAACTGCACGGCCTCAGGGTCCGGCGCCTCAGGCGACTGGCCGCGGAGGCGGCGTGTACGCCCTATTGGTCGGGCGTGTTCCAGCGTCACGGCATCCGGCCGGGCACGCTCGAGCCGGGTCCTTCGCTGGAACGGCTGCCGATTCTGGAGCGGAGCACGCTCCAGGAAATCACCGAGGACATGCTGACCGCACCGATGACCAGCCTGTTCCGCGTCAAGTCGTCAGGCTCGAGCGGCCGGCCGTTGCAGCTCTACCGAAGCGAGAGCGACCAGGCTCAGGTGTCCGCGCTTCACGTCCGGATCGGCGGCGTGTTCGGGCGCCGCACCTTCGAATGTCAGGTCAGTATCGGGAGTGGCGGACCGGTGGCTTCCAAGGGGCCGGTCGTCATGCTCCGCAAGGTGGGCCTGCTGCCGCCGATGCACCGGCTGCTGAGCATGGATCCGGTCGAGGAGCAGCTGGCCACGGTCCGCCGGCTCCAGCCCCAGGTGATCAATGGTTACTCCATCGCGCTCGAGCGGTTGGCCGAGGCCGCGCTCGAGCACGGCATCGAGGACATCCGGCCGCGGTTGATCTATACCGGTTCCATGCCCACGACCGAGCGGTGCCGCCGTCTGGTCGAGGAGGCGTTCGGAGTTCGCCCGCTCGACGTCTACGCGATGGTGGAGGCCGGGCCGCTCGCGTTCGAGTGCCCCGAGAGCCCCGGCGATTATCACCTGAACGACGACGTGCAGCTGATCGAGATCGTCGACGAGCGCGGGCTCCCCGTCCCCGACGGCGTCACCGGCGAGGTGGTGGTCACCCCGCTCACGCTCCTGGGACAGCCGCTCCTGCGCTACCGGGTGGGCGACCTGGCCGCTCGCCAGACCCACCGGTGCCGCTGCGGCCGCGGCCTGGCCCTGCTGAGCTCGGTCGTTGGCCGGAGCCGCGATGTGGTGCGCACGCCCGACGGACGGGCGCTCAACGCCGGCGTGCTGACGGACATCTTCCTGCCCGAGGACGGCATTCGCCGCTGGCAGATTCGCCAGACGGCTCCCGACGCAGTGCAGGCGCTGGTGGTGCCGACCCGCACCTGGTCGGACGCATCGCATGCGCGCACGCTCGAGCGGATGCAGCGGCGCGTGGGCGACGGGATGCGAGTGGATCTGGAGGTGGTGGAGGAGATCGCGACAACCGCGGCCGGCAAGTTCCAGACGGTGGTGCCGCTGCCGAGCGGACGCGAAGGGGCGGTGCTCGCGGCTAGATCGTCCCGCCCAGAGCCCGAAGCGCTTCCTCACCGTAAAACAGCTTGATGTACTTGGCCTGAGCGGAGGTGAGGCGCCGGACGGCCCACGAGAGGTGCACGAAATGCGGCTCGCGCGGCGGCGACAGGGGGTGCATGCCGCACTCTTCGGGCAGGTGGTTGCCCTTGCGGGTATTGCAGGAGCTGCAGGCGGTGACCACGTTGGCCCACTCGTTGTCGCCGCCGCGGGAGAGCGGGATCAGGTGATCCCGCGTCAGGCACTCACGGTGCCGCAATTCGATCTGGGACCGATGGCAGTACTGGCAGCGATAGCTGTCGCGGGCGAAGAGGAATGTGTTGGTGACCTGGCGGCGGAAGCGGCGGGGAACGTGCACGAACTTGACCAGCCTGATGATGGCCGGTTTGGGTAGTGTGAGTCGTTCACTTCGGACCACGTCGTTCGCGTCCGACTCGACGATCTCCGCCTTGCCCTCGATGACCAGTCGGAGGGCACGGCGGACCGGGACCATCGTCAGCGGCTCGAACGAGGCGTTCAACGCCAGGCACCGCACGCGATCTCTCTCCGCTTCACCGTAGGTAGAGGACGCACGAAT
>DASSMN010000341.1:0-3161 GCA_035688885.1 Gemmatimonadales bacterium | reverse complement strand
CCATCCGAAATCGAGAGAGAGCTCGCGCCGATCGAGCGGAGGAATGGTCGTGTCGTGATAGTACGGGCTGTGATAGAACAGATTGGCGTACAGCGCCTGCCGCCCCCAGAACCGCCACCTGAGACCTGAGCTGCCAGAGACGAACGTCGTTCGCTGATAGTCGGTGAGGTCACCATGCGTCGGCGCATACCCCAGCCCGACGCTGCCCTCGTAGGTCAGGGGCTGCGCGAGTTTTTCATGCACCGTCGTCAGCAGTCCAGCCGAGACCACGCCTCGACCATAGCCCGCCGGGCCGGTCGAGGCCGGCAGGGTGACGGTCGCGACGGCCTGCAGATGGGAGCCCCGCCGGAGCCCGGCCGAGAGGCGCAGGTCGCCGAGGAAGAGATCGCTGGAACGTCGGTCACGGGCGACGCCGTCGGGCAGGTCGAGCCGGTAGAGAAAGGCGTCGGTGGGGCGCTCCTCCCTCGACTGGAGCTTCACGCCGATCAGATCGTGGTACCAGTTCAGGAAACCGTCGAGAAAGCCGGCGTAGCTCCCTTGGGCCGACGCGTCGGCCATGACGAACAGCGAGGGGCTCAAGTCCCGCGCGATCCGCAGCCGAAGCCGGAGCAGCTCGGCGTCCAGCGTGTAGCTGGCCCGCGCGAAGTCGGCGACCTCGATGGCGCTGGCATAGTCGAGCGAGAGGCCAAGGCGCCAGCCTCCCGGCTGCGGCGTGCGATACGGCTCGAAGCCCAGGGGGGTCCGGGAATCGGCGACCGGATTGATCGGGTGATAGGCGGGCAGCCCCTGGGCCCGCGCCGGAAGAGGCACACAGAAGAGCCACAACGGCACGGCGAGTCCCTGGACGAGGCGCGGCACGAGCCGCCAAAGATAGCTCGCTTGACAAACCGGCGGACCGCCCGGTACGTTGGTTCATGCTTCGGTCACAGAGCGCGTGGTTCTTCTACTTTACCAATGCCGGCGCGGCGCGATGCCCGTCCGGTGTCGGTAGCGTAGCGTAGCGCTCACCGACCGGACCCCATCGCTGCCCCGCCGGACTCAGCCGGCGGGGCGTTTTCGTTTTATACCCGGAGCAGACCATGCGCGTGGCGATACAGGGAACTCACGGCTCGTTCAGCGAGGCAGCGGCCCGCCGGCGGTGGCCGGACCTCGTCACCCACCCCTGCCGCGAGGCCAAGGACGTGGTGGCCGCCGTGCGGGCCGGCAACGCCGACGCGGGATGTCTGCCGATCGAGAACTCGCTCATCGGGTCGGTCACCACGACGTACGACCTGCTGGAGGAAGCCTTCGGTGACGGGACACTGCAGCTGACGCATGAGATTCTGTATCCGGTACACCACACCCTGATGGCGCTGCCGGGCGCCAAGCTGGAAGGCATCAAACGGGTGCTGTCGCACCCGGTGGCCCTGGGCCAGTGCCGGATCTGGCTGGCGCAGCATCTGCCCGACGTCGAGCTGGTGAGCGCCTGGGACACGGCCGGAAGCGCGGAGCTGGTGGCGCAGGAGGGGAACCTTGCGCTGGCTGCGATCGCGGCGCGGCACGCGGCCGATGCTCACGGGCTGGTGCCGCTCGCGGAGCGCATCGAGGATGACCCGACCAACCAGACCCGTTTCCTCACTTTCACCCGGGCGGACGCCCCCGCGCTGCCCGCGGCAACCGCCGGGACCAGCCGGTACAAGACCTCCCTCATCGTGCTGATCGACCACAAGCCCGGCATGCTCGCACTGAGCCTGCAGGCGTTCGGTGCCCGAGGGGTGAATCTGATGGCGCTGCAGTCGCGGCCGGAGCGCTCCGCGCCCTGGACCTACCGGTTCTACGTGGACATCGACGGCTCGACGGCCGACCCTCGAGTGGCCGAAGCGCTCGAGGAGGTGGAGGCCCTGGCCGCCCGCCTCGTGGTGCTGGGCAGCTACGAAGCCTGGGTGGACGGGTCCCGCCTTTCGGCGCCGCCGCCGACGCCAGCCCATCACACCAAGAAGCCCGACGTGCCGCTGGTCGATCGGCGCCGAGCGCCCGAGGGCAGCCGGGTCGAGGTTGGGCCGATCACCTTCGGCGGCGCTGAGCCGGTCCTCATCGCAGGGCCATGCTCGGTGGAAAGCGAGGCCATGATCCTCGAGACCGCGGAGGCCGTAGCCCAGGCCGGTGGCGACATGCTGCGGGGAGGGGCATACAAGCCGCGCACCTCGCCGTACGACTTCCAGGGGCTGGGCGTCAAAGGCTTGCGGTATCTGGCGGACGCACGCGAGCGCACCGGTCTGCCGGTGGTGACCGAGGTGCTGAGCTGGGAGGAAGTCGCGGTCGTGGGACATTTCGCCGACATGCTCCAGATCGGCGCGCGCAACATGCAGAACTTCAGCCTGCTCCGGGCTGCCAGCCGGAGCGGCAAGCCGATCCTGCTCAAGCGCGGCGCTGGCGCCACGATCGAGGAGTGGCTCATGGCGGCCGAGTACATCCTGGCGGAAGGCAATCCGAACGTCGTGCTGTGCGAGCGCGGCATCCGGACTTTCGAGCGCGCCACTCGTCACACGCTGGACCTCAATGCGGTGGCCGTGGTGCGGGAGCGCACCCACCTCCCGGTGATCGTCGATCCAAGCCACGCAGCGGGCGTGCGCTCCCTGGTGATGCCGTTGAGCCTGGGCTCGCTGGCCGCCGGCGCGTGCGGCCTGATCGTGGAAGTCCACCCCGATCCGTCCCGGGCCATGAGCGACGGGGCGCAAAGCCTGGACATTCCCATGTTCGCGGAGCTGGCGGCCAGGGTGAGAGGCGACGGGAGGCCGGTCAGGCGGTCGGACGGGAAGAAGGTAGCGGTGCTGTAGCCGGGCGACCGCCTGCCCACAGAAAAAAGCGAGAGGCCGGCTCCCGCCGGCCTCTCCGTCTTCCATCGCCTGCTCGTCCTGGCGCCGTATCGGCACTAGGGGACCGTGGTGCCGCGCCTGCCGATAAACAGCCGATACAGCAGCAGGAGAATCATGGCCCCGATGATCGAAGCGATGATGCCGGGGCCCTCGCCCGGGTTGTTATACCAGCCCAGTGCACGGCCCAGGAACCCCGCGAGAAGGGCACCGGCCACGCCGATGAGCATCGTCACGATCACGCCGCCCGGATCCCTGCCGGGCATGAGCAGCTTGGCGATCGCACCAACGACCAAACCAATGATCAAG
>DASSMN010000256.1:0-14393 GCA_035688885.1 Gemmatimonadales bacterium | reverse complement strand
CCGAAGCCGGGCCGCGGTCTGCGAGAGGAAGGTGGCGCTCACGTCGATCGGCACGTACAGCTCGGCGAGCCCCGTGGCGCGCATCGCATCGAGGATGATGCGGCTCTTCTCCGCGTTGCCGGCGCCCAGCTCGATCAGCGTGCGGGTGCCGAGCTGGACCATGAGCTCCGGCATCCAGCCCTGGAGCAGCGCGCGCTCGGTGCGGGTGGGGTAGTACTCGGGCAGCCGGGTGATCTCCGCGAACAGCTCGGACCCGCGCTGATCGTAGAAGTACTTCGGCGACAGCTCCTTCTGCGGCGCCGACAAGCCGGCGGCCACCTCGGCGAGCATGCCGGGGTTCTGAATACGCTCGATCGGACCGCTGGAGCGGGTACGGGCAAGATTAGGCATCGCGGGCGCACCTGAAGCCGCTGAAGATCTGGCGGCGGATGGGGTAATCCCAGTTGCGGAACGTGTTGCGGATCGCGCCTGGGCGGGTGGCCCACGAGCCTCCGCGCAGGACCTTGTAGTCGGTGCCGAAGAAGACTTCGGAGTACTCCGAGTAGGGAAACGGCTCGAACCCCGGCCACGGCCGGAAGTCGCTCGAGGTCCACTCCCAGACGTCGCCGATCATGCCGTGGCAGCCGATCGGCGACACGTTCATCGGATAGCTTCCGATCGGCGCGGTGCCGAAGGCGAGCTGGTCCACGTTGGCGAGGGTGCGGTCGGCCGGGGTGTCGCCCCAGGGGAACGCGCGCTTGGTGCCGGTGGCCGGGTCCCATGACGCCGCGGCTTCCCACTCGATCTCGGTCGGCAGCCGCTTGCCCGCAAACCGCGCGTACGCCTCCGCTTCATACCAGCACACATGGCTCACCGGATGCCACGGCTCCACCGCACTCCGCCGATCCATGCTGCGCGTGGACCAGGCGTTCCCGGCATAGAGCCAGTACTTGGGCGCCTTGGCATCCGTCTCGGTGCGCCAGCGCCACCCGGCCTCGGACCAGTACTCCGGCGTGTCATAGCCGCCGGCGCCGATGAAGACCAGATAGTCGGCGTTGGTGACCGGATAGGCATCGATCCAGAACGGCGCCAGCTCGACGGTGTGCGCCGGCCGCTCATTGTCGTACGCGGCGGTGCGGTCGTCCGTGCCGATCTGGACCGTCCCGCCCGGGAAGCGCACCATCTCACCGGGAGCGCCGGGCAGCCGGCCCGCGAGCGGCTCGGGCGTCAGCCGGGTGAGCGGGCTGTACGGCGCCCCGCGCTTGAGCTGCAGCGTCTGGAGAATCGTTTCGTTGTGCTGGTATTCGTGCTGCAGGACCATGTGATACACGAAGCCGTCGCGGATCAGCGGATTGGCGGCGTCCAAGTCGGCGGAGACCAACCGGGCCAGCACGCGCCCGCGGATCTCGTCCATGATCGCGCGACATTCGTCGAGCCCGGGCAGCGCGAGAGACCCGCGCGTGCTCCGGGGATGCTCGAACGGATTGTACAGGCCCGGCATTTCCACGAACTCGATCGGCCCGTCGAGGTTCCGGGTGAGCCACAGCTCCTCGAAGTGCGCGATGTGGCCCAGGTCCCACAGGATCGGGCTCATGAGCGGATCATGCTGGGCGTGCAGGTCCTCGTCGCTGAGCGGCGCCACCAGGAGCAGCGTCCGTGCGCGAGCCTCGAGCAGGTGATCGGCGATCGTGTCGGGACCGATACGGCTGGGGGCCGCCACCGTCATGCGATCCTCCGCGAATCGACGCCC
This sequence comes from Gemmatimonadales bacterium, assembly GCA_035688885.1. Lineage (GTDB taxonomy): Bacteria > Gemmatimonadota > Gemmatimonadetes > Gemmatimonadales > GWC2-71-9 > CAVVWJ01. The sequence continues at coordinate 12,664 of DASSMN010000256.1, read as the reverse complement.
TCAGGCGTCGAGCGTGCTGAAGAGATTGTTGAGCGATTCCGCCAGCGTCGGGTGGGCGAATACCGCGTCCCGGAGTCGTGCGTAGGGCACCTGTCCCATCATGGCGAGCTGGATGGCCGCCATCAGCTCGCCGCCTTCGATCCCCAGCACCGCGGCGCCCAGGATCTGTCCCGAGGCCGGATCCACCAGGGCCTTCATCAGACCGCGTGATTCATCCAGCTCCAGCGCGCGGGCCACGTGGCTCATCGGCATCCGGGCCACCCGCACCGGCTTCCCCTGCTTCCTGGCCTCGCGCTCCGAGAGGCCGATCCGACCAAGTTGAGGGTCGATGAATACGGTGTAAGGAACCAGGCGGTCTGTGACGCATGCACGCCCGTTCTGTAACAGGTTGGTACGAATGACCCTGAAGTCATCGTACGAGATGTGGGTGAATTGCGGACCGCCTTTGACGTCGCCCAGGGCATAGACTCCGGGAGCGGTGGTCTCCAGCCGCTCGTTGACCTTGATGAAGCCCTTGCCATCGCTGGCGATACCCGCCGCTGCCAGGTCGAGACGGTCGGTGTTTGGGACCCGTCCAGCCGCCCGGAGCACGTAGGAACCGTCGAGCTGCCGCTCGCCGTCCGGCGTTTGCACGGTGAGCTGGACGCCGGACTGGGTGGAAGCGGCCCGTATGGCCTGGCTGTCCAGCAGCACCTCGATTCCGTCCTCCCGCAGGACGTCGAGGACCGCGGCGGCGATGTCCTCGTCTTCGAGCGGGAGCAGCTGCGGGCCGCGCTGAACGATCGTGACCCGACTGCCGAACCGGCGGAACATCTGGCCGAATTCGAGGCCGATGTAACCGCCGCCGAGCACCAGCAGGTGCTCGGGTACCTGGTCCAGCTCCATGATGGAGGTCGAGTCGAGGGAGGACACCTGGTCCAGCCCCACCACGTCCGGAGCCGCCGGGCGGCAGCCCGTGTTGATGAACACGAGATCGGCCTCGAGGCTTCGGCCATCGACGGCGATCCGCTTCGGCCCGGTAAAGCGGGCCTCGGCACAGATGAGCTCGAGGCCGGCTGTCGACTCGAGCCGCCGCAGGCTGCCTTCACGGAACCGCTTCACGATGTCTCGTTTACGCTCGCGCACCCGGGCCAGATCCACCTGGATGGGCCCCGTTTCCACCCCGTAGTCCGCCCCCCGGCGGGCGAGATAGGCCACCCTGGCGCTCGCCACCATGGTCTTGGTCGGGGTACATCCCTCGTTGATGCAGGTCCCGCCGACGTGCTCCCGCTCGATCAGCGCGGTCCGCCTTCCGCTCCGGGCCAACGCCGTAGAGAGCGGGCCTCCGGCCTGGCCTGCCCCGATGACAATGGCATCGTACCGCTCGGAAGGGCTCATTGGACCGTATGGCTGGGGGGTGCGGTGCTCCAGGGACTGGGGGTGTAACGGCGGCCGCCCGGCCGAAGGTTCCCGTCGGGTGGCCGGCCCTGCCCCAATCTTCCGCCGAAATCGGGGGTTCGCTACCGCCCAAGTCCCGGCAAGGCTCGGTGGAGAACGCTGCCGCCCAGGGTCCGGATCTGCTGGCCGCCTCCGGCAAAGGAACGGGCCGGGTTGGCTGCCATCGCCCCGCGCCGTGGCCTGCCACCACTGCGGCGCTCCGGACACCAGTCCTAAGGCGGTAGATGACAGGACTAAAGTCGCGATTGACCGCCGCCACCACACAAGGCCCCCCGAATTCGACCGCAAGATTCGAGTAGCCCGGTCCCATGCTCGGTGCTACCATCCCTCCATGCTCCTTCAAGCTTCCGTCGCCGATGCCGACCGCTGGACCGCGGTGCTCGAGCGGGACCGCACCGCCGACGGACGCTTCGTGTACGCCGTGGCCTCCACCCGGATCTACTGCCGGCCCTCGTGTCCGTCCCGGCGGCCCAACCGGCGGCAGGTCAGCTTCTTCTCGAGTCCCGACGCGGCCGAAGCCAAAGGCTACCGGGCCTGCCGCCGCTGCAAGCCGCGGGACCCCGAGCCCGAAGCCGCCCGCCGGGTCCGCGAGGCCCAGCGCTATCTCGATCGACATCTCGATGAGACGGTCACGCTCGACCGACTGGGCCAGGCAGTCGGCCTGAGCCCCTATCACCTGCAGCGGACCTTCAAGCGCCTCACGGGGATGTCACCCCGGTCGTACGCGGGCGCTCGGCGGATGGAGCGGATGAAGCAGGGGCTCAAGAACGGCGGCACCGTGTCGCGCGCCACCTATGATGCGGGCTACTCGTCCCCCAGCCGAGCCTACGATGAGAGCAGCCGGCGCCTGGGCATGACGCCCGGCTCGTATCAGCGCGGCGGGCTCGGCGCGCACATCCGGTTCACCACGGTGGAGACGGCCCTCGGCACGGTGCTCGTCGCGGCGACCGACCGCGGGCTCTGCTCGGTCACCATCGGAACGAGCCCCGCCTCGCTCGAGGATGGCCTCCGGCGGGAATTTCCCGCCGCCGAGGTCGAGCGGGCCGACGCCGAGCTTCGCGCGTGGGCCGGTTCGGTTGTGGCTCGGCTGGCCGGCAACGAGGCCGAGCGCCTGCCGCTCGACGTGTCCGGCACCCGGTTTCAGTGGCAGGTCTGGGAAGCGCTGCAGCGCATTCCCCGCGGGGCGACGAGATCCTACGCAGAGATCGCCCGCGCCATCGGCCGTCCGACCGCGGCCCGCGCCGTCGCCCGCGCCTGCGCGAGCAACAAGCTGGCACTGGTCATCCCCTGCCACCGCGTGGTGCGCGAAGATGGCGACGCCGGCGGCTACCGCTGGGGCATCGCGCGCAAGCGCGAGCTGCTCAAAGCCGAGCGCGACACGAAGCACCGCGACGGGCGCTAAGCCTCCTTCAGGCCGCGATCGCGAGCGGCAGGCTCGACCTCCGAGGAACGGGCCGCCGCGGGCAGGGGCCGAAGCGCCACTGCGTCCTTTTGTGGCCCTTCGACCCCTGCCTCCGGCGACCCGTTCCCGCGCTCCGATCTCAACCGCGCCTCGCGGTCCCGCAGCAGTGGAAGCTCGAGCCCGTCGCACAGCGCCAGCCAGCTGGCCTCGATGATGTTTTCCGAGCACCCCACCGTGCTCCACCGCTCCGCCCCCCGCGCCGACTCGATCACCACCCGGGGCCGCGCCCCCGTCCCCAGGTGCTCATCCACGATGCGCACCTTGTAGTCCACCAGGTGCACATCGGCGAGCGAGGGGTAGTGCGGCAGCAGCGCCTTCCGCACCGCGCGGTCGAGCGCGTTCACCGGGCCGTCGCCGTCGGCGGCGGTGAGGATCATCTCGCCGGCCACCCGGATCCTGACCGTCGCCTGGGCCCGGCTCCCGCCGCCGCCGCGCTTCTCGACGATCACGGTGAAGTCGTCCAGCTCGAACGGCGCCTCGTATCCCGCGGCCGCGCGGCGGAGCAGCATCTCGAACGACCCCTCCGCGGCCTCGAATTGAAATCCCTGATTCTCGAGCTCCTTGATCCGGCGGAGCACTGAGCCCTCCGCATCGCCCGCGGTGAGGCCCAGCGCCTCCGCCCGGAGCCGCACGTTGCGTCGTCCGGCCACCTCGCTCACCACGACGCGCGTCTGGTTGCCGACCGCCACCGGCTCTACGTGCTGGTAGCTCTCCGCCAGCTTGGCGATCGCCGCCACGTGGATCCCGCCCTTGTGGGCAAAGGCGCTTCGGCCGACATAGGGCGCATGCGGATCGGGATGCTGGTTGGCCACCGCCGCCACGAACTGGCTGATCTCCGTGAGTCGCCGAAGCGCGCCCGGCGGCAGCACCCGCATGCCGAGCTTGAGCTCGAGCGTCGCCACCAGCGGAACCAGATCGAGGTTGCCGCAGCGCTCACCGTATCCATTGATGGTGCCCTGCACCTGGCTGCAGCCGGCCCGAACCGCGGCCAGGCCGTTGGCCACCGCGAGGCCCGCATCATTGTGAGGATGCACGCCCACCGCGGCAGCAAACGCCGCCCGCACCTCCGCCACCCGATCGGCGACGACGTCAGGCAGCTCGCCGCCGTTCGTATCGCATAGGACCAGGGTGTCGGCCCCGGCCTCAGCCGCCGCGGCCAGCGTGTCGAGCGCGTAGCCCGCGTCCAGCCGATAGCCGTCGAAGAAGTGCTCGGCGTCGTAGATCACCTCACGGCCCAGCCGCTTGAGCCAGGCGACGCTCTCGCCGATCATGCGGAGGTTCTCCTCCCGCGTGGTCTCCAGGATCCGCTCCACGTGCAGGACCGAGCTCTTGCCCACGATCGTCACGACCGGGGTCTCCGCCGCCGCCAGGGCCTGGAGGTTGGCGTCGTCGTCGCACCGGAGCCCGGCGCGCCGGGTGCTGCCGAATGCCGCTACCCGGGCCCGCTCGAGCGGCGCCTCCCGCAGCCGACGGAAGAACTCGGCGTCCTTGGGGTTGGAGCCCGGCCAGCCGCCCTCGATGTAGCTCACCCCCAGCCCGTCGAGCGCGCGGGCAATCTTCACCTTGTCGTCCACCGACAAGCTGAGGCCTTCGCGTTGGGTGCCGTCGCGGAGGGTGGTATCGTAGAGATGCAGGGTCATGACCGGCTCCGGAAAACGAAAGCGGCCTCTCGGAAGGAGAGGCCGCGGGGACGTAGGACCGTTGGTGCTCTACCAGCCTGCCGGCGCGCCGCCTCTCGAGTCGAGTGGGGCGATGCTAATGCTGAGCCGATTGGCGCGGGTGGGCTGCATGGTCACGTATAGTTATACATCGCGGTGAAGCCCGGCGTCAAGCCGGGCCAGTCGGTACTGCCCCGGTTGAGACCGCTACCTGCCCGGTCCGCGCCCGACGCCGTTCCCTGGCATCGCTCCGGCCGCCCCCTCCCACACTAGCCTTCGGGGGCTACCTTCAGGCCCGGGACCGTGGCAGAATTCCCTTTTTGGCCCCTGTCGGGGCGCCGATTCTCCAGCTGAGCACTGAGCCGATGCCATCGCTCGACACCGTGATCCCGCGATTCAAGGCGGCCGATCGCACCACCCGCCTCGAGACCCTGCTCGACTACTCGCGCAAGCTGCCGCCCGTGCCGGAGCGGCTCATGCACGAGGCCACCCGGGAGTATCACCGGGTGAACGAGTGCCAGACCCCGGTGTTTCTCTGGGTCGAGGTCGAGGAAGGCAAGGTGCACATCCATGCCGACGTGCCGCCCGAGTCACCCACGGTGCGCGGGTTCATCTCGCTGCTGGCCCGGAACCTGGACGGGGCCGCCCCGTCCGACGTGGCCCGGGTGCCCGATGACCTCCTCGACCAGCTCGGCCTGAGCGAGACGCTCGGCATGAACCGCACCCAGGGCCTCGCCGCCATCCTGCACCGAATCAAGCGTTCCGTGGCCGCGGCCGCCTGATGCCGGGCGTCCTCGAGCTGGTGGGCCGCAACGGCTTCCTCCGCCGCCGCGAGGCCGGCTATTTGCCCGACCGCGGCGACGCCCACGTGGGCGAGCGGCTGATCCGCCAGCACGAGCTGCGGCCGGGCGACGAGATCGACGGCCCCACGCGTCCCGGCGGCAAGGGACGCGGCCCCTCGCTGGAGCGGGTCGTCAGCGTGCTGGGCCGCCCGCCGGCCGAGCTGCGCCGGCGCCCGGAGTTCTCCCGCCTCGGCGCCGTCCACCCCAACGAGCAGCTCCGCCTGGAGTGCGGCCTCGTGCGGCAGGGCCAGCCCGATTTTACCAACCGGGTCATCGACATCCTGTGCCCGTTCGGCAAGGGCCAGCGGGCCCTCATCGTAGCGCCGGCCAAGGCGGGCAAGACGATGGTGCTCCAGTCCATCGCGGAAGGCATCGCCACCAACTACCCGTCGGCGACCTTGTTCATCCTGCTGGTGGATGAGCGCCCCGAGGAAGTGTTCGAGATGGAGGCGATGAACGTCGGCGAGGTGATCGCCTCGAGCTTCGACAACCCGGCGCAGCAGCACGTCGCCGTGGCGGAGCTCACCCTGGAGCGCGCCCGCCGGCGGGTGGAGCTGGGGGAGGACGTGGTGATCATCGTGGATTCGCTCACCCGCCTGGCCCGGGCCTACAACACCGTGGAGAAGGGGACCGGCCGGACGCTCTCGGGCGGGCTCGACGCCCAGTCGCTCGAGCGCCCCAAGCGTTTCCTCGGCAGCGCGCGCAAGATCGACCCCGCCCAGGGCGGCGGCAGTCTCACCATCATCGCCACCGCGCTGGTCGACACGGGTAGTCGGATGGATCAGGTGATCTTCGAGGAGTTCAAGGGCACCGGCAACAGCGAGCTGGTGCTGAGCCGCGAGCTGGCGGAGCGGCGCGTCTTCCCGGCCATCGATCTGGTCTCGAGCGCCACCCGCCGCGAGGAGCTGCTGCTGTCGCAGGAAGCGCTCGCCGTGAGCCGTATGCTGCGCCAGCGTCTGGCGGGCATGACCTCGATCAACGCGATGAACGACCTGCTCACCGATCTGAAACGCAACAAGACCAACGACGATCTGGTCCGCGCCCTCGCCGCTTCCGCGTAGCGGCGCTGGGGTCGGGCACAGACCTCGGGAGCAGAGGGGCAGGCCCAACCGCCACAAAACGACGCAGTGTCGGTTGGGCCTGCCCCTCCGCCCCCGAGGTCCCCGGCACCCCAAAACGGCCGCGATTGCGGGTGCGGCTTCCACGGCGCGGGTCTGTATGCTGGTGCCCCGAGCGGTGTAGGGGTCAGGGCCAGGGGCGGCTAGGGGTTGGCGGGGCCTGGCCAGCCGCCCCTGGCCCTGACCCCTGCGCCGCTCGGGGCTGCTCCGGGATCTAGGCCCGCGCCGCCGCCGCAGCTCCGCGATTCGCCTGTTCGAACTCCTTCATGAACGCGACCAGCGCCTCGACCGCCGCCCGCGGGCACGCGTTGTAGATGCTCGCCCGCATGCCCCCCACGCTCCGATGCCCCTTGAGCCCGTCGAGCCCCCGCTTGGTGGCCTCGCTGATGAACTTGCTCTCCAGCTCTTCGGTCGGCGCGCGGAAGCACACATTCATGAGCGAGCGGCTGTCCGGCTGGACGGTGCCGCGGAAGAAGTCGCTGGCGTCGATGTAGTCGTACAGCAGCTTGGCCTTGGATGCGTTGTATTCCGCCATCGCGGCGAGCCCGCCCTGCGCCTGGATCCACTTGAACACTTCGCCCACCAGGTAGATGCCCAGCGTGGGCGGCGTGTTGTAGAGCGAGTTCTCGGCTACGAACGTGCGGTACTGGAGCATCGTCGGGAGCGTCTTCGGGCCGGTCTCCGCCAGGTCCTTCCGGATGATCACCAGCACCGTCCCCGAGGGACCCAGGTTCTTCTGCGCGCCGGCGTAGATCATGGCGTACTTCCGGACGTCGATCGGCCGGCTGTACATGTCGCTCGACGTGTCGGCGATGAGCGGCACACCCTGCGGCACCGCGGGCTCGCTCTTCCACTGGGTGCCGTAGATCGTGTTGTTGGTGGTGAAGTGCACGTAGGCCGGGTTGGCCGAGTACTTGATCTCGTCCGGCGTCGGGATGCGGTCGAAGTTGGTGGCCTCGCTGCTGGCGGCGATGTGTACCTGGCGCCCCAGGATCTTCGCTTCCTTGATGGCCTTCTGCGACCAGACGCCGGTGTTGAGATAATCGCCGGTGCGGTCGGGCGGGAGAAAGTTCATCGGCACCATCGAGAACTGGAGCGACGCGCCGCCCTGGAGGAACAGCACCGCGTAGTCGTCGGAGATGTTGGCCAGCGCGCGGCAGCTCGCCTCCGCGTCGGCCAGGATCTTGTCGAACACCTTGCCCCGGTGGCTGTGCTCCATGATGCCGATGCCGCTGCCGGCCACGTTCCAGATCGCCTCCTGCGCCTTGCGGAGAACGGGCTCGGGCAGCACCGCGGGGCCGGCGCTGAAGTTGTGAATGCGGTCGGTCATCTCTGGGTCCTCGTGGTGTGCCTCGGTGCGGAAGCCGTCCTCTACCTCGCCTTGCCGTCGATCTCGCTCAGCTCCACGCTGATGATGTCCTGATTCCCGCTCCGGATCCGCTCCAGCGCGCCCTGGTCGGGCACGCCGTCCAGGTGAATCCGGGCCAGGGTCGCCTGCGCGCCGTGGTAGATGATGTTCTCCACCTCTTCGACGTTGATGGCCCCGTTGGCCAGAACGCCGAACACGTGCGCCAGCACGCCGGGTCGGTTCCGGTGCCGGATCGAGAGCACGTGGGTCGCCGAGCTGCGCGCCAGGCGATTCACCACGTTGGGCACCTCGCCGGTGTCCCGGAACGTCTGCACGATGCGGATCACCTCGTGGGCGATGGCCACCTGCGCCTGCTCGGTCGAGGCGCCCACATGGTGGGTGCCGTAGACGCCCGGCGCCTTGACGATCGGGTTGCCGAAGGTGCCGCTGTTGCCCGCCGGCTCGTTCTCGAACACGTCCAGCCCGGCCCGGATGCCCTTCTCCCGCACCGCCTGCTCCAGCGCCGCTTCGTCCACCACCGAGCCGCGCGACGTGTTGATGAAGTAGGCCCCCGGCCGCATCGCCGCCAGGAACTCGGCGTTGACCAGGTGTTTGGTTTCCGCGTTGCCCGCCACGTTGATGGTGACGGCGTCGGCCAGCCGCGCCACCTCGAGCGGCGTCTGCGCGTAGACCAGACCCAACCGGTCGGCCTCCTCGTGGGTCAGGTTCCGCGACCACGCGATCACCCGCATGCCGAACGCCCGCGCCCGGACGGCGATCTCCCGGCCGATCTGCCCCAGCCCGACGATACCGAGGCGGCGCCCGTGGAGACCGCGGGCCTTGGAGTACTCGCCCTTGTTCCAGGTGCCGCCCCGAAGCTCGGCCACCTGGTCCGGGATCCGGCGGTCGCACGCCAGCAGGAGACCCATGACCAGCTCCGCCACCGCGATCGAGTTCTTGCCCGGGCAGTTGGAGACGAACACGCCGAGGCCGGAGGCGCTGGCGACGTCGATGGTGTCGATGCCGGCTCCCGCGCGGATCACCAGCGTCAGCGCGGTGCCGGCCTTGAGGGCGTCGGCGCTCACCTTCTTGCCCCGGACGATGAGGATGTGCGGATCGGCGGCCTTGACGGCCGCCGGCAGGTCCTCGGCCTTCACGTCCGGCTGCGACACCACGGTGCAGCCGAGCTCCTTCAAGCCGTCGATCCCCACCTTCTCGAACTTGTCCGCGATCAGCACCTTCATCGCCAGTCTGCTCCGGCCGGTTGCGGTGAGCCTACAAGGTATGCACGAACAGGCCGCTGCGCAGCTTGGGCTCGAACCAGGTGCTCTTGGGCGGCATGATCTGTCCCGCATCGGCCACGGCCATGAGCTGCTCGAGCGTGGTGGGGTAGAGCGAGAAGGCGATCGCCATCTCGCCCGAGCGCACCCGCCGCTCGAGCTCGGCCGTGCCGCGGATCCCGCCCACGAAGTCGATCCGCTTGTCGGTTCGCGGGTCGCCGATGCCCAGGATCGGACCCAGCACCCGGTCCTGGAGCAACGAGACATCGAGCGAGGCGATGGGATCGCTCCGGTCGATCGTCGCCTCGTCCAGCTCGAGCCGGTACCAGTGGCCCATCAGGAAGAAGCAGAAGGTGCCCGGACGGGGCGGCACCGGGTCATCGGTGACGCTCACCTTGCCCACGTGGGATAGCCGAGCCAGCACCTGCGGCGCCCCCATGTCGCCCAGGTCACGAACCACTCGATTGTAGGGCAGGATCCGGAGCTGGTCGGACGGGAAGAGCACCGCGAGGAACCAGTTGTACTCACCGTCGCCCCGGTGCTGCGCCGGTGCGTGGCGAAGCTCGCGCCCGGCCCGCCACGCGCTGGCGGAGCGATGGTGCCCGTCGGCCACGTAAGCCAGCGGCACGTGTCGGAAGGCGTCGAGAAACGGCGCCGGATCGACGATCCGCCACACGGTGTGGCGGACGCCGTCGGGCGCGGTGAAGTCGTACAGCGGAGATCCGCTCGTGATCGGCCCGAACAGGGCCTCGAGCTCGGGCCGCGGCCGGTAGGTGAGGAACACCGGTTCCGCATTGGCGCGCAGCGTGAGCACATGCCGGGTCCGGTCGTCCTCCTTGTCCTGCCGGGTCTTCTCGTGCTTCCGGATGACGTCGTGCTCGTAGTCGTCGATGTGGACACAGCCCACGATGCCGGTCTGGGTCCGCCCCTCCATGGTCTGCTGATAGAGGTAAAGCGAGGGCTCCGCCTCCCGAATCAGGGTTCCGTCGGCCTGGAACCGGTCCAGCGCCTCGCGCGCCTTGCTGTAGATCCGCGCGTCGTGCGGGTCCACGTCCGCGGGCAGGTCGATGTCCGAGCGGCCGACATGGAGGAAGCTGTACGGGTTGCCCTGCGCCAGCGCCGCCGCCTCGCTCCGGTTCACCACGTCGTACGGCACCGAGGCGACCCGCTCGGCGAGCTCGGGCGCGGGACGAAGAGCGCGGAAAGGATGGAGGCGCATGCCGGTCGGGGTAGGCAGTCAGCGGTGAGCGGGATCGGCGCACCCGCGGTCGAGTGGAGGTCATCCTAGATGGGAGGCAGAAGGGGCGCAAGAGAGCGAGGAATATGAGCGCCGCACTGACAGGCTCGTTCGGCTCACCCCTGCCGCTTATCGGCCCCCGGGCCGCACCACCCGCTCCGCCGCCCCCAACATCGTATCCACCAACAGGGCCAGTGCCGCGGCCGGCAGCGCCCCGGAAAGGATCATGCGGGTATCGCTCAGCGCCAGGCCCGATGCGATCGGGTCGCCGAGCCCGCCGGCGCCGATGAACGCCGCCAGGGTCGCGGTGCCCACGTTGATCACCGCCGCGGTCCGGATCCCGGCCATGATGAGCGGCGCGGCGAGCGGCAGGCGCACGTAGCGGAGGATCTGGCGCGGCGTCATCCCGAGCGCCCGCGCGGCGCCGACCGCCTCCGGCGCGGCGTCGCGCACGCCCGTGTAGGTGTTCCGGAGGATGGGGTACAGCGAATAAAGGAACAGCGCCACCAGGGCCGGCGCCACGCCGATGCCGAGCAGCGGGATCATGAACGCGATCAGCGCAATGCCGGGGATGGTCTGCAGCAGGCCCACGCCGCGGATGATCGACTCGGCGCCGCCCCGGGCGCGCTCCAGTACCAGGCCGAGCGGAACCGCCAGCGCGATGGCCGCGATTAGCGAGACCGCAACCAGCAGCAGATGCCGCCCCGTGAGCGAGAGCAGTGTGCGCCGCTCCGCCCAGAGATACGCGGCGAGGCCCGGCCGGGGCGTCGTCCCGGTGCGGTCGCGGCGCTCATCGCTCGTGGTCGCGTGCGTGAGGCCGAGGCCGGCGAGCGCCTCGGCCGCGACGCGTGCCACGGGCTCGCCCTCTACCTCCACTCGCCGATTGAGCGCGCGCATGGTGCCTTCACGCAAGAGACCGCTCAGCTCGGTGAGTGCGGCCACGGCCTCCGGGCGCCGCTCGGCCAGGCCGGGCGCGGTTATCGCGGCGGCCTCGTAGGGCGGGAAGAATGCGCGGTCGTCGGCCAGCACCACCAGATCGTACTTGAGGATGAGGCCGTCGGTGCTGTAGCCGTCGATCACGTCCACCTGCCCCGCGGTCAACGCCTGGTATTTGATGGCCGGCAGCAGCGCCCGAACCTCGCGGAACCGGATGCCGTATGCACGGCCCAGGCCCGGCAGCCCGTCGTCGCGGCCGATGAAGTCGGGGGTGAGGCCGGCCCGGAGCATCGGAGCCACCTTGGCGAGATCGCTCAGGCTCCGGAGGTGCAGGCTGTCGGCGGTCGGCCGCCGCACCGCAATCGCGTAGGTGTTCTGGAAGCCGAGCGGCGGCAGCCAGCGCACTCCGAACCGCTCGCGACACTCGCGCGCCACGCGGGCGTAGACCTCGCGCGGGTCCGAGCTCGGCCGCTCATGCAGGATCGCGAGCAGGCCGGTGCCGGTGTACTCGGGGTAGACGTCGATGGCGCCACGCTCGAGGGCGGTAAACGCGATCTCGGTGGCGCCGAGGCCGAGCCGGCGCTCCGCGCGAACACCTCGGGCCTCGAGCAGCTGAGCGAACATTTCCGCCAGCAGGTAGGACTCGCCGAACGGCTTGGAGGCGACGATCACCGGGCGATCGTTGCCGGCCGCTCGCGGCGCCGGCACCTGCCCAAGCGCCGGCAACGGGAGACTCCCAAGGACCAGCGAGAGCGAAACCACGCCGAGCCACCGCCGGCCTGGCCACCGCGGCGCGTCGAGCGCCAGCCTGGGTGCGGACGACCGGAGGCACCCGGGCCGTGTCACGCTTCACCCCGCGCCCGGGCCAGGAGCGTGCGCACGTAGTCGGTGGTCGGGGCGTCACGCAGCTCCGCCGGCGGGGCCACCTGTTCGATGCGCCCCTGGTGCATCACCGCGATCCGGTCCGCTAGTCGCTCCGCTTCGGTCAGGTCGTGGGTGACCAGCAGCGCCGTGACGCCCAGCTCGCGGCGGAGCGACCCGAATCCGGCCTGCAGGTCGGCGCGGGTGATCGCGTCGAGCGCGCCGAACGGCTCGTCCAGCAGGACGATGTCCGGACTCGCGGCGAGCGCGCGTGCCACCGCGACCCGCTGGCGCTGCCCGCCGGAGAGCTCGCGCGGCCAGCGCTCACCCAATGCGGTCGGATCGAGGCCCACCAACGCCAGCGCCCGATCGGCCTGCGCCGAAGCGTCGGGCGCGCCACGGAGCCAGGGCACCATCGCCGCGTTCCGGCGCACGCGCCAGTGCGGCAACAGGCCACCGTCCTGCGGGACGTAGCCGATCCGCCG
>DASSMN010000463.1:0-7083 GCA_035688885.1 Gemmatimonadales bacterium | reverse complement strand
CGTAGGCGCGGGCCAATCCGCAGGCCACCGCTACCACGAAAGTGACCGGTATCGAGATCGCCGGGTGCTCGGCGACGACGGCGCCCAGGGCCGCGGCGGCCCCGCCGCCCAGGGTGAGGACCAACATCGTGCCGGCTCGGGTACGGTACGCCCCACCCTTGTCGGCCAGCGCGCCGAGGAAACCGGCGACGCTCATCCAGGTGCCGCCGCCGGTATGGAACAGGTGATCGAGCAGCAGGGGCGCGGCCGTGGCGAGCGCGGCGCGGAGGCCGGCCGCGTAGGCCGGGCGCGCCTGGGCAAGGGCGGTCGCGGCGCGCACGTCGTCCATGGCGCGGCGAAGAGGAGCCAGGGGTGGAGACGAGGCTGCGGGGTCGGCGCTCACGCCGGGAAATTATCCGGGCACGTCAAGTTGGCGAGGCCGCACGGGTGGCGTCCTGTCCCGGACGCGTTCAACGCGAGCGATACCGCCGGACAAGCGTGGACCATGCGACGCCGTACTCAGGCCATGCCGCCTGGTCATCCCCCGGCCTCGAGGCGATCGTCGCCGCCCTCACGAAGCCGGCCTCTTTCCAACCGATCTTGTCGTAGGCAGTAAACGCGGTGAATCGGATGTCATCGGATGAGGCATGGATCACGTCGATCGGATCCTGGCGGGTGGCCTCGAGGCGCTCGAGTTCCAGCGCCGAAGGCACCTCCGAGCCGCGAAAATCGAGGCGCTCGAGATACGGGGTCTCTCCACGCCGGTGTGATTTGATCCGCACGACCCGCAGGAGGACGACGCCACCGGGGTGGCTGAGGGCGAGGACATCGCCCGCGACGAGACCGCAGCTCGGTCGAGGGGGTGGCCGAAGACGCTTGCGAGCGGGTTGGGCACCGGTCAGCTGCGCGCGGGCAGCGTCGAGGGCCGCTCGCCGCTTGGGCAGCATCTTGGGATTGTCCTGCTCCCAGGCGGCGAGATCGGCTCCGAGCTCGAGGGCGGCTAATGCCTGGTCTCGGATGGTGGAATCGAGGCGGCCAATCTTCGACTGGGTGACGGCGAGGGCGATCAGCAGTACGCCACCCTCGTCGGGATCGTCGAGGAAACTTCCGAACTTCTCGACGGTCAAGCGCGTCGCCTCGGTATCCCCGACACCGTTCTCGATCTGCTCGCGGTAGTAGTCGCGGATATCCCGGGCCGTATCGCTCGAGAACAGGCCGGCGCCCCAGGTTCCCATGATGACGTGGTAAGCTACGTGCGGCGTGACGGGCCACAAGCCGAGGGCGGAGCGCCGCACGACTGACGGCGCTCCGCCCCGCCCTACCACGGCCCCTCGGTCCTAGAGCACCGTTCGGCGAGATTGGAAGAACCGCTTGAGCAGCTCCGCCGAGTCCTCGGCGAACAGCCCGCCCATCACCTCCGGCCGATGGTTGAGCCGCGGATGCCGAAGCAGATCGTACACCGACCCCGCCATCCCCACCCGCTGATCGGCCGCGCCGTACACCACCCGGCCGACCTTTGCCAGCACGATCGCGCCGGCGCATTGCGCGCAGGGCTCGAGCGTCACGTACAGCGTCGCGAACGGGAGCCGGTCTTCCCCGGCCTTGTGGAGCGCGCGGTGGATGGCCAGCAGCTCCGCGTGCGCGGTCGGATCGTGCCGCTGGATGGTCTCGTTGTGCGCCTCGGCCAAGGTCTCGCCGTCGGCCACGATCACGGCGCCGATGGGCACCTCCTCGCGCACGGCAGCCGCGCGCGCCAGCCGGAGCGCGGCCTGCATGCCGGCCAGGTCGCTGGGCGACGGCGTGCCCCTACGCATGGGCCGCTCTCCCGCGCATGAGCGCGGCGCTAGGCACTGGCACGCTCGGCGGCCGCCGCGGCGCGGACAAAGCGCAGGTGCTCGCCCGCGCGCTCGACCCGGATGGTGTCGCCCTCCTGGAAGTTGCCCTCGAGCAGCTCGAGCGCGATCGGGTTCTGCAGCTCGCGCTGGATCACCCGCTTGAGCGGGCGCGCGCCGTAGACCGGATCGTAGCCCTGCGCCGCCAGCAGCTCCCTGGCATCGGGGGCCACCTCGAGGTGCAGGTGGCGCACCTCGAGCAGGTGCTCGAAGTGTCGGAGCTGGATGTCCACGATCTGCACCAGGTCTTCCCGGCTGAGCGGCCGGAACACGATGATGTCGTCCACCCGGTTGAGGAACTCGGGGCGGAAGAAGTTGCGCAGCTCGTCCCGCACCCGCTGCTCGATCCGACCCCACGCCTCGTCGTTGGCCTGGGCACCGGCGTCCACGATGATCTGGCTCCCGATGTTGCTGGTCATGATGATGACGGTGTTCCGGAAGTCGACCAGGCGGCCCTGGCTGTCGGTAAGCCGGCCGTCGTCCAGGATCTGGAGCAGGACGTTGAACACGTCCGGGTGCGCCTTCTCGATCTCGTCGAACAGGATCACGCTGTACGGGCGGCGGCGGACCGCCTCGGTGAGCTGGCCGCCCTCCTCGTAGCCCACGTAGCCCGGCGGCGCGCCGATGAGGCGAGCGACCGAGTGCTTCTCCATGTACTCGGACATGTCGATCCGCACCATCGCGCGCTCGTCGTCGAACAGGAACTCGGCGAGTGCCCGCGCGGTCTCGGTCTTGCCCACACCGGTCGGGCCCAGGAAGATGAACGAGCCCGTGGGCCGGTTGGGGTCACCCAGGCCGGCGCGGCTCCGCCGGACGGCGTTGGCCACCGTGGTGACCGCCACGCGCTGGCCCACCACCCGCTCCGCCAGCTCGTCCTCCAGCTTGAGCAGCCGCTCCCGCTCGCTCTCCAGCATCTTGCTCACCGGGATGCCGGTCCACTTGCTCACGATCTCGGCGATGTCCTCGGCGTCCACCTCTTCCTTGAGGTAACGGGCGCGCTCCTGGGTGTCCTGCAGCCGCTTCTCGTCCTCGGAGAGCTTGCGCTCCAGCTCGGGCAGCCGCCCGTAGCGAAGCTCGGCGGCGCGCTGGAGATCACCCTTCCGGGTAGCCTGCTCGATCTCGGCGCGGACATTTTCGGTCTCCGCCTTGATCTGCTGGATCTCGCCGATGGCGCTCTTCTCGGCCTGCCACTGCGCCTTCATCGCGTCGGCCTGCTCGCGCAGGTCGGCGATCTGCGACTCGAGCGTGTTGCGACGCTCGACGGCCGACTTGTCCTTCTCCTTGAGCAGCGCCTGGCGCTCGATCTGGAGCTGGACGATGCGCCGCTCGACCTCGTCGATCTCCTGCGGCAGGCTGTCGATCTCGATCCGGAGCCGGCTGGCCGCCTCGTCCACCAGGTCGATGGCCTTGTCGGGCAGGAACCGGTCGCCGATGTAGCGGTCGGAGAGCGTCGCGGCCGCCACCAGCGCGTTATCGGTGATCCGGACGCCGTGGTGGACCTCGTACTTCTCCTTCAAGCCACGCAGGATGGCGATGGTGTCGGCCACGCTGGGCTCGCCTACCAGCACCGGCTGGAACCGGCGCTCCAGGGCGGGGTCCTTCTCGACGTGCTTGCGATACTCGTCGAGCGTGGTGGCGCCGATCACATGGAGCTCGCCCCGGGCCAGCGGCGGCTTGAGCATGTTGCTCGCGTCCACCGCGCCTTCGGCGGCACCGGCGCCCACGATAGTGTGGAGCTCGTCGATGAAGGTGATGTACTTCCCTTCACTCTCGGTCAGCTCCTTCACCACCGACTTGAGCCGCTCCTCGAACTCGCCGCGGTACTTGGCGCCGGCCAGGAGCTGGCCGATGTCGAGCGCCACCAGCTCGCGGTTCCGGAGCGACTCGGGCACGTCGCCGTTCACGATGCGCTGCGCCAGCCCCTCGACGATGGCGGTCTTGCCGACGCCGGGCTCGCCGATCAAGACCGGGTTGTTCTTGGTGCGCCGGGAGAGCACCTGGACCACGCGGCGAATCTCCTCGTCCCGGCCGATGACCGGGTCGAGCTTACCGCGCCGAGCCTGCTCGGTGAGGTTCCGGGTGTAGCGCTCGAGCGCCTGGTACTTCTCCTCGGGCGACTGGTCGGTGACGCGGTGCGAGCCTCGGATCTCCTCGAGCGCGCGGCGCAAGTCGTCGGCCGAGAGCTTGTGGGCGCTCAGGATCTCGCGGAGCGCGGTGCCCTTCTCCTCCGCCATGGCGATGAGCAGGTGCTCGGTGGAGATGTACGCGTCGCCCAGCGTGCCCGCGTCCGCGTCAGCACGGTCGAAGATCCGGTTGAGCTCGCGGCTGAACGACGGCTCGGCGGTGCCGCCCTCCTGGCGCGGGAAGCGGTCCAGCTCGCGCTCGACCTCCTGGTTCAGGCCGGTGACGTTGAGGCCGGCCTTCTGGAGCAGCGGCTGCACCACGCCCTCGGGCTGGGCTAGGAGGGTGGCGAGCAGATGGGCGTCGTTGACGACGGGGTTGCCGCGACGGCGGGCGAGGTCGCCGGCATCGCGGAAGGCTTCCTGGGCTTTGATCGTCAGGCGATCGGGACGGATCATGGTCTTAGGGTCCAAGTTGAGTCACGAGTACCGCCATCCCAAGCGTGGCGAGGGACCTTCCTGCCTGGAGTTCGAACTCGGTCTGGCAAGGTCCGTCGGTGGCTCGGCATGAGGAATCGGCGCGCGCTCGGGGTGCGCGCCCTGTTCTCGCCGCCCGCTCGGGCAACCCCCATACCGTAATTCTCTGCCACATTGGCAGCAAAACAGCGAGGGACGACCCCAGTGGGCCGTCCCTCTTACTGCTGGCTGGTCACCTTCTTCTGCGCGATCATCTTCCGGGTGAAGCGCTCGCCGTCCACGGTGAGTTGGTAGTAATAGACGCCCGATGTCGCCTCGCCCCGCCCATCCAGGTACTTCCCGTCCCAGAATGCGTGAAATTCACCGCACCGCAACCGCAGGCTATCCAGTCGTTCCGCGCCGGGCCGGGGTCCCGCGCCATTGGTGAGCACGGGGATGGCCACCACCTGTACCAGCACGTTGTAGATCTTCAAGCTGACGACCGGTTGATGCCCTCCGGCGCACACCTCCTGGGAGATCAGAAACGGAATCGTCGTCGTCGGAAAAAACGGGTTGGGGTAGTTTTCTCTCAGCTCGATGCGAGGCGGGGTCACATTCGCCTGCGCCGCCACCGGGGTTCCGACGCCCACCAGCAGCCCGAACCACCACCCCGGCCACGCCATGCGGACCATGGGTGCTCCTCAGCAGACAAAGAGTGGAACGGTAGGCACCTCCAGAGGTGGAACAGGCAAGAACCGTCGGTGAATAATAATACTCCCGCCCAAGCCCCAGTGTGTCAAGCGTTTCGGAGCCTGCGCGCATCTCCGACCCGCTCGGTGATGCCCTTGGCATCGGCCCACTCGAGCAGGGGGATCAGATACTTCCGGCTGATGCCCAGGCGCTCGCGGAGGACCGAGGGCGCGACCGGCCCCTCGCGGGCGGCGGCCGTGAGGGCCGCGATGAACCGGTCCAGCGCCGGGCGGGCGTAGTAGCGCTCTCGCTCGACCGCCTCGACCTTGCCTGTCTGAGCGGCCAGGCGAAGGATCGCTACCAGGTCGCGCCGGCCGGTCTGCTGCTGCAGCTCGTCCAGGCTCGGCGGGGTCAGATCGGCGGCTTCGAGGATCCGGACCACGCGGTCGATCTCGGCGTCGCCGCCCTCGACCCGGGGCACGAACCCGGACAGGCTGGCCACGCCGTCGCCGACTCTGATCTTGCCCGCCGAGGCGAGATCGGTGATCGCGCGCTCGGCCAGGGACTCGGGTGCGCGGAGCCCGTGGCGCAGAGTCTCGAGGGAGAGGCCGCGATCGCTGGGCCGTGCGCGGTGGTGGGCCTTGAGCAAGCTCACCGCGCGGGTGCCCAGCTCGGCGAGCGTGCTTTCCCGGACCCACAGGTCTCCCACCAGCCGCACGCCGGGGGCGGCCCGGGCGATGGCCGCGGCTTCAGTGGGCGCCCGGCCGAGCAGCACGGGCAGTTCGGCGCCGGCGATGCCGCCGGGACGGCGCTCGAGCAGCGCCGCGAACCGCGGGCCCGGGTCCTCGGAGCGCAGGCCCTCGGGCCACGCGATGCGGCGGCGGGGCGGCGCGGGCTCGAGCACGCGCCCACCGCCGATGGTGGTCACCGGACTGTAGCTCCGGATGACGAGCCGGTCGCCGCCGCGGGCCACGACCGGGCTCTCGAGCGTAAGCCGCGCGAGCCCTCGTCCGCCCGGCTCAATGGCGCCCCGCGGCTGCACCCTCGCCATCACCTCCGCGGTGCCCAGGTGCACCCGCACCCGCGCGCGAGGCGTCAGCGCGCGCGGCGCATCGGCATCGAGCACGAGCTCCACGTCGAGTGCCCGCACGGAAACCCAGGGCGAGTCGGCCGCCACCAGCCACTCGCCGCGCCGCGCCTGGTCGCGCTGGATACCGGCGATGCCGACGGCGGTACGCGCGCCGGGCGCGCTGTGCTCGAGCGTCGCGCCGTAGCTCTCGATCGAGCGGACTCGTCCGGAGTGGCCGGAGGGAAGCAGTTGGACGGCCTCACCGATGCTCATGCGGCCCGACCACGCCGTGCCGGTGACCACGGTGCCCACCCCGGCCACCGAGAACGCACGGTCCACCGGCATGCGGAACAGGTCCGCGGTGCGGCTGGGCTTGAGCGCGGCGGCGTGGGCTTCCAGCCGGGCGCGCAGCTCGTCGAGCCCCACGCCGCTCCTGGCGGACACGGCGAGCGGCGCCTCAAAGCGAACCGGTGAACGTGAGATCCGCTCGGCCACCTCGGCGAGCACCAGGTCGAGCCAGTCGGCCTCGACCAGGTCGGCCTTGGTGACCACCGGTATCCCTTCCTCGACGCCCAGGTGCTCCAGCACCGCCAGATGCTCGAGCGTCTGCGGCATGATGCCTTCATCGGCGGCGATCACCAGCAGCGCCAGATCGATGCCCGAGGCACCCGCCACCATGGTGCGGACGAAGTCCTCGTGGCCCGGTACGTCCACCACGCCGGCCGTGTGTCCGCCGGCCAGCTGGAGCGGCGCGAAGTTGAGGTCGATGGTGATGCCGCGGCGGCGCTCCTCGGCCAGGCGGTCCATCGCCTGTCCGGTGAGAGCGGCGACCAGCGCCGACTTGCCGTGGTCGATGTGTCCCGCGGTGCCGATGATC
>DASSMN010000302.1:0-4268 GCA_035688885.1 Gemmatimonadales bacterium | reverse complement strand
CTGGCGCGCACGATGAAACAGGTGGAACCGGTCGTCACGGCCGTGTCCATGGCGGGCGTTCAGGTCCAGTATCCCGGCCCGGGCGGCGTTCAGGATCTCCTCGTCGGCCGGCAGCTCGGCCGTAGCGGCGTCGGCGAAGTCGCCGAGGATGGCGAAGTGAATGCGGGGGTCGACATTTCCGAGCGCCAGGACCTCCACGTGCTCCAGCAGGTCGGCCACCCCCGCCACGCTGGTGAGCAGCGTGGGTACCACGACCATGGTCCGCGCGTCTTCAGGTACGCCGGCCTGAAAGTCGAGGCGGGGCAAGCGCCGCGGCGTGACGAGATGCGCGACCAGACGCTGGACGAAGGCGATGGCGAACTCGCTGGCGGGCAGCAGCAGCAGCGCCGCGATCCCGGCCTGGATCCACAGGGAACCGCCCTGCGCCCGGAGGTACGCCACGGCCAGAGCCAGCATGGCGCCGGTGACGAGTCCGATCGATCCCAGATAGAAGATGGTGACGTGAGCGAACAGGAAGCGCCGGGCGCGGTCGGCGAGTCCCGGGCGGTACTCCACGTCGGTTTCGAGGTCAGGGCGCCCGCTCCCGATCAGGTGATAGCCCACGTGGGCGGTGGGGTCCTGGGACGATTGCTGCTCCGCGGCCTGGCGGGCACTCTCCACGCTGCGCAGCGCCACGCGGAGCTGGGCCTCGCCGGTGGGCTCGGCCAGCTCCTCCACCGCCTGCCGGTAGCGGTCCCGGCTCTGGAAGTCCATCCTCCCGTAGACGCCGGCCGGGTCGCGCTGCAGCACCTGCTCGATGAGGCTGACGCTCTCGAAGTACTGGGTCCAGTCCAGGGTCGCGCACAGCCGCAGGCTGGTGATGCCGTTGCCGAAGGAGACCTGGGCCGCTGCCTGGGCCTGGTACTCCGTCCGGATCGCATCCTCGGCGGTCATGCCCTGAGCGGCGAGGCGTTCCTCGACGGCGGCGCGGACGGGCGAGACGAGGGGGCCGTACTCGCGCATCCGCTGCAGCAACCGTACGACGTAGGCCGTTTCCAGAACCTCGGGGAGGGACGCCAGAGGCAGCGGCTCATCGGCATCGCCGATCCGGGCGAGGTAGTCGTCCGCGTTGAGACGCGCGTCACGGCCCCGGAGCGTCTCATCCGCCAGCCGCCGCAGACTCTCGATGAGGGCGAGTTTGAGCATGCTGGGCCACGCCCAGAGCTCGCCGATGGTGAGGGGCGCCACTGTCTGGTAGGCGGTGACAAAGCGCGCGAGCTGCTGTCGTTCCAGGCGACCATCGGTGTGGCGGATCAGCTCGAGCGCCATGGCGTAGATCCGAGGGATCCCGGCCATCTCCCGCGAGGCGAGCTTGGGCAGCTGCAGGTAGTACTGCTGCGGCAGGTCGTGCCGGGTATCCCGGATCACACCTTCGATGATGTGGAAGTTGTCGAGGAGCCACTCTGCCGCCGGCGGGACGAACGCGCCACGGTGGACGTCGTCGGAGCAGGTACGATAGGCCTCGCGCAGTACGCGGGCGTTGTCATCCAGACGCGAGAAAAACGAGCGGGCCTTGCGGCGGGGGTTCCGGGCGAGCGTGAAACTCGCGGCGAGGGCCTTGGCCCGTTCCTCCAGTCGCTCGATGCTCAGGAGTTCGGCACGAAGGGGCGCTTCGACCTTGCGGCGGCGGCGACCCCCGAAGCGGCCGAGCAACGGCGTTCTCGTCGTGAGACGTGGTCCTTCAGCGATAGTCCCTGGCTCCAGTCCGGGTGTCCAATCGAATGATAACCGGTTCTCTCCGTCGGCTCCTCGGCGCCGCTACAGACCCACGTCCCTCCAGGCTCCGGACACCACCGCTGCCACCCGCGAGCCGAACCGTCGCCTGGCGATGGCGATCGTATGGCCTACCGCGGTCGCGAAGCTGCTGCGCGACGGGAGCGTCGTCATCGTTTCGTACCAGATCGCCCCTGCTCGGGTCCAGGCATGGCCGCCCAGCCGCGTCGCGACCAGGTAGAACGCATGGTTGGGGATACCCGAGTTGAGGTGGGCGGCGACGTCGGGATCGGGCACCCGAACCCGGTCGCGGTAATGCTTGGGTTGAGGGTCGGTGCCGAGCATGGGATCGCCCTCGAACGCCTTCCGGCCCGTGAGTGTCCTGAGCGCACGCGCCCGCACGGCCGGCCCCATCATCTGCCGTCCGATGAGCCAGTCGGCACGCCGCGCCGGCTGCCGATGTCGCCATTGCTTCACCAGCGACCCCATGACGTCGGCGAAACTCTCGTTCAACGCCCCGGCTTCACCCCGATAGACCAGATCGCTCGTGTGAGCGATGACGCCGTGGGTCAGCTCGTGCGCCACGACCTCCAGTGGACGCGCGAGGTGAACGAAGATCTCGCCGTCGCCGTCGCCGTACACCATCTGGCTGCCGTCCCAGAACGCGTTGTTCAGCGCGCGCGAAAGGTGCACGCTCGAGCGCAGCACCATCCCGTGTCCATCGAGGGAGTTCCGTCCGAATACCGTGCTATAGAACGCGTAGGTATAGCCGGCGTTCACATAGGCTTCGTTCACCGAGCGATCGCGTACTGGTCGCTCTCGTTCGGACCGAACCAGCCTTCCCGGCAGGGCGTGCGGGGAACCGTGCCGCACGTCGTAGACATCGCGGTAACGGCCCCCATTGGGCGAGGGGACGGTGGGCAACGGGGGCAGGGTGGCCAACTCAGCGCGCAGCGCGCGTGCCCGTGCCGAGAAGCCCAGCGCGTCGAGCGCGCGCCGGCTCACGCCGGGGTCGAGAGCCTGAGCGAGACGCAGCAGGACATGAGTGGGCACGGTACAGCACACCGGCGCCTTGGGCTTCATGGCAAGGGGCTACCGCCTCCCGGAGGCGCTGTCAAGCACAAATGGCGGTCCTCTTTCAGCGCGCGTATGCTTGCGTCTCACCCCGCCACGACACCCTGGGAGTAGGATGACTTCGAGCTCCGGATACGATGTCACACCGGGCGTCGCGGCCCTGGCCACTTACGTGTCGGCGCTGGAGCTGCGCGACATCGCCGCACATGCCGGTGGCCGTCACGGCCCCCGGATGGACATCCGTCCCGCCGCCGTGCTGTTCGCCGACCTGGCCGGCTTCACCGCGCTGGCGGAAGCCCTGAGCCTGCAGGGGCCAAGAGGCGCCGAAGAGCTCTCCCGCATCATCGACGCGCATTTCGGCAGGCTCACGGACATCGTCCTCGCCGCGGGGGGCGACATCCTCGCCTTCGCCGGTGACGCCGCCCTCGCGGCCTGGCCCGCCGACGAGGGCGCGGATCTCGTTACCGCCGCCACGGCCGCGGCCGCGTGCGGCCTGCGCCTTCAGGAGGCCGGCGATCCTCCCGTGACGGGATCGCTGCGCATGCGCATCTCGGTCGGAGTGGGGCCGCTGGCTCACCTCCGGGTCGGCGGCGTGTCCGGACGATGGCTCTCCCTCGCTCATGGTGCGCCGATTGCCCAGGCCGCCGCCGCCGATCGACTGGCCCGTGAAGGCGAGGTCATCCTCTCCCCTGAGGCGGCCGCGGTGCTCGAGCGTGGCGCCGAGGGATCACCGCTCGAGGGAGGCGCGCTGCGGCTCGCTCAAATCCGCCCGCCGGTAGCCTCGATCGCGCCACGCCAAGCGGCGCCCGATCCGGACTGGGCCGACGATCTCCGCCGGCTCGTTCCCGAGATCATCGCCGCCAGAGTAGACGCGAGGCTCGGCGAATGGCTCGGTGAGTTCCGTCGCGTCACCGTAGTGTTCTGCGGCCTCGGCGCCATCGATCCCGGCGGACCCGACGCTCTGGGCCAGATCCAGGAGGCGGTGTCGGCCTTGCAGGGGGAAGTGGAGCGCTTCGAGGGGACGGTCTACCAGCTCCTCACCGACGACAAAGGCACGACCCTGGTCGCCGCCTTCGGCCTGCCTCCCCGCGCCCACGAGGACGACGCCGTGCGCGGCACGCTCGCGGCACTCGCGATGCACGCCGCGCTCCTCCGTCACGGGCTCACTCCGTCCGTCGGGATCGCCACCGGCCTCCTCTATTGCGGGGTCTACGGCACGGCGCGCCGGCGGCAGTTCACCGTGGCCGGCCCGCCGGTGAACCTGGCCGCGCGGCTGATGCAGCACGCCGCGGGGTCGCTGCTGTGCGATGCCGCGACGGAGGAACGCGCGCGTCGTCATCCAGCGCTGCGCTTCGCCGCCATCGAGCCGCTCCGCGTGAAGGGTCGCGAGCAACCGGTCCGGGTGCATCGGCCGTCGATGGCGCAGGGCGCTGCGCCCTCGA
>DASSMN010000291.1:0-8521 GCA_035688885.1 Gemmatimonadales bacterium | reverse complement strand
GGTAGGCTTGGGTCCCTCGGGCCGTCTCGCGCCCGGAGGCGCTTCCGGCGCCGTGCCCGGACTGGTCTTGACGTCGGGCGACGTGTGCCCGAGGTCCTGCGTCTTGCCGCCGTCGAACCCGGGCTCCCGGCCGGGCTGCGTGCTTCCGAGGTCGGGCTGTGTTCGGCCCAGATCGGGCTGCGTTCGGCCCAGGTCGGGCTGCGTCCTTCCCAGATCGGGCTGCGTCTTGGCCAGCGGGTCGCCGTCCCCGACAGAGCCTCGCCGCGGCGTCCCGCCGGCGGCCGCTTCGGCCTCGGCGGCCGCGCGGGCGGCCGCGTCACGTTCCGCCGCCGCGGCCCGGGCCGCCGCGAGCATCTCCTCCGCCCGCGCCGACATGAGCAGGATCGGCATGGTGGCCAGAAATCCCGCCGCCATGGCGCTCACCAGACAGGTCTTGGTGTTGCCCTTGAACACCGACATCGGGTCCGACGACTTGATCGGCGGCAGCCACCAGAACCACAGCTTGCGCTTCTGCAGCTGCGCGGCGAGCCCTCGCGTGCTGTTGATGGACTGCGCGATGGCCTGACACAGCACGAACTCGAAGCTGAAGCCGCGCGCGTAGGCCCAGGCGACGGTGCGGAGGTTGACCGAGTACTCGGCGTTGCACTGGCCCCACCCGTTGCCCGACACGCCGCGGGTGGTACCGGTGGTCGGGTCGATGCGCCACCACCCCACGTAGCGTTCATCGCCGACGGGAATGGCGGCCTCGGGTGCCACGACCGTGAAGCCCGCGGCCAGGTCCTGACCAATACGCCAGCGGGCATCGTCCGGCAGCCTGAGGCCGGTCACCCGTTCGCGCGTGGCTGGGGTGAGCGCGGTCCAGCCTGTCGAGCCGCCGAACACCTCGCCGGTGTTGAGCGAGGCCACGCCGGTCCACCACATGCCCTCGGCGTTGGTGTCGAACACGCCCTGCCGGAGGCGCACCGCAAACGCGTTGGGAGTGTCGAGCGGCACGCCCATCTCGCCCATCGCCACGTCCACCGCGCCGCGCATGCCGAACCCGTTGCCCATGAGCGCGGGGTGCCGGTGCTGGGTGAGCAGCCCCAGCCGGTCCACGTAGAGCTGTCCTGCGACCGGGCTCCACGCCGTTCGCGCGTAGGCCAGCGCATAGAGCGCCGACAGGGGCGGCGTTGCCGTTGCGAGCACCGAATCGGCCGGCCGGTCGGCGTCGGGGTGGCCGACGAGCTGGAGCAGCAGGGGACGGTTGGCCGCCAGCCGCTCCATCATCAGGTGCAGCGCGTACTGCGACGGCATTCGTTGGGTCACCGGAAGGATGTCGGTCCGGACCATGAGCGCGAGGCTCCGGACCAGCTGCTGGCGCTCGTCCAGCACCAGGCTGTCCGGTGCCCCTGCGGCGCGGGCCGAAGGGCCGAGCAGGTCGAAGATGGCCCGCCGGATGGTGCGGGGCGGGGTGCCCGGCGCCAGCAGCTCGTACTCGATCCACGCCGAGGTCAGCTCGCTCGACCGGCCATGCCGGGCGCTGGCGGCGCGCTGGCGGATGGCACCGCCGAGCCCGCCGAGCGGGCCGGCCGACTCGTTCTGGTCGTCGTTGGTGCCGTCCGTGAGCCGGCCTTCGGCCAGCGGCTGCCCGTCCGCGGTGAGCGCCACCGACCAGGCGTGCTGCTCGAGCGCCACGCCGCGGAGCCCCAGCGGCGAGGCCGGGTCGGGGTGCAGCTCCGCCGGCCACGACGCCGGCCAGAGCTGCAGCACCAGGGCTCGCCCGGTGAGATCGGCGGGCCGCAGCGTGTCGGCCAGGGCCACGCGCTCGGCGAGGCGTCCGCGGGTCCACTCCTCGCCGATGACGCGGACGGCGATCCGGTGGCGCAGGCTGTCGGGGATGGCATCGGGCGCCAGCGTCTCCAGCGGCGTGGCACCGGCATCGAGCGGATCGAGATCCATCCAGCGCTCCCCGTCGCGCCGCTGCACCCACCAGTGATCCTGGAGCGCCCGCGACGCGGCCAGCCGGCGCCGGTTCCAGTCTCGCCGCGCGGGCGGCGCGGTCGTCTGGGCCAGCAGCCGGGTTGCCTGCTCGCGCACCCGCCGGTCGAGCTCGGCCTCGAGTGCCCGGGCCGCCTGCTGCTGGGCCGCGATCATGTCGACCGCCTGATCGGTCGCCGGCCCGGTGGACGTCGAGGCGAGTGAGGCGCGAAGGGCTTCTTCCGGAGGCCTCGAGGTCGGTGCGCCGGCGAGCTGCCGGCGCCGCGTCACCAGCGAGGGCAGGCGCTCGTCGGCGACGCCCTGGTCCAGCCGACCCCGCGCGAGCCGCACCTCGTGACCCGCGAGCTTGAGCAGCTTGGCGAGCAGGAGCGCGCGGTCGAGGCTGTTGCCGTCACGGTCCATGAGCACGCCGACCGGGCCGCGCAGCAGCCCCTGGTAGGGGATCCACGCAGTGCTGTCCCGGACCCACGCCAGCAGTCGGCCTGGATCCCGGCCCACTTGGGCGACGACGTAAGCCGGGTCCCAGCGGTCGCGTTTCGCGGTGCGAAGGCCCTGCTCGATCTGGCGCAGGCCGGTATCGAGCGCCGCCAGCCTGGCGGCAGCGGAGGTATCGGCCGGCTGTGGGGCGCGGGACGCGCGCTTGTCGTTGGGAGGCGGCGCGTCGCGGCGGCACCCGGCGAGCGCGAGGAGGACGGCCAGCCCGAGACCTCGGGGCGCGCGCCTGGAATGCCACCAACCGGGGATGTGCATCGCGGGCCTCCTGGAGATCGGCGCGCCCGGCCGGGTTGCCGGAGCGGATACCAGGAAACGCACGATAGAGGAGGGAATTGCCTCGCGTGCTACCGCTCAGCCGCGCTCGGCGCTGCGACCACGTACACCTGCAGGGACATCTCTTGGCTTCCCGCCCCAGCCGTGATGATGGAGCTTCCCACGCTCTTGCCGGTGAGCCAGACCTCCCCCGGCGTCGTCACCTTGCCAACGTCCAGGGCGATCACGCCCGGTGCTGACGAGGTGACCATCGCCACAGCCGCAAACTCGCATGGCGGGTCGAACATGCATCCGTCGTCCGTTTCGGTGCTCACCCTGGCCCTCACCCGTTCTCCGACGGTCATCTCGTACTGGTGATTCACGGAGGGTTGGGTGAACACCTCGAGCGACACCGAGCTTACCGCGGGGGACTGGGCGCTCCAGCAGGCGGCTGCCGTCAGGACCACTGCCGCCGCGAGCGCCGAGCGAGCGAAGGACTGGGACTGGAACATTGTCTCACTCTCGGCGCAATTTTGCGATGCGTCGATGTGGAGCCTGTGAAACCAGTCTTAAGATCGCTTCAGCAGGAACTCGGTCTATGCGCCCTCAGTCCGCCGCCGAAACCGACCCGCCACCTCTCGCGCCAACGCCTCCTCTCCGCTGCAGGCATCTTCCTCGGCGACGTCCCACCGCTCCACCCACCGCTGGCACCCATCCGTCACGTCCACCAGCCGCACCGAGACCCGGACCCGCCGGCCCGCGAGGCGCACGCTGCCCTCGAGCACCGCGCTGAGCCCCAGCCGCGCGCCCAGCTCGCGCACGTCCGGCGTTTCCTGTCGGACAGCCGTCACCGCCGTGCGCGAGGCCACCCGCACCCCGGCGATCTCGGCCAGCGCGGTCATGAGCTCCTCGGTGAGCCCATCGGCCAGCGAGCGGACCCGGGGCTCGTCGCCCAGCGCGAGCAACGGCAGCACCGCGACCCCGGCATCCGGCCGCACCTTGGCTCCCTGGGGCTCCCGCGTGAGCAGGTGCGCCAGCGCCACTATCGCCGGACTGGGCTCGGCCTCCAGTTCCGCCCGAACCTGCCGCTGATACGTCTGAGCGTGCGCCAACGCCCGGGCCCGCTCACCGGCGGCGGCGAGTGCGTTCATGAGGTGCATCGTCACCCGCGAGCTGAGTGGATCGTGCTGCGCGAGCCGCTCCCACCACTCTGCAGCGACCAGTGACTCTCCCCGCGCCTCCGCCTGCACCGCGAGGGCCTCGAGGATCTCCTGGTGCTCCCGCGCCAGCTCGGACCGGCGGGACTCCGCCCATCGCTCGAATCCCGTGCCGCCGGTCAGGTAGAAGCCGTCCATGAAGGGCGCATACACCGTCGCCGCCTGTTCCAGCCGGCCGCTCCGCCGCGCGTCCTCGAACTCCCACAAGTCGCACGCCAGGCCGCTCGGGCGCAACCGAAGCTCCTTGGTGCCGTTTATAAGGGCAGGGGAGGCCACCGTCCGGCGGATCCAATGCACCAGCTGGCTCAGCCGATGCGACGCCGCGGAAGTCTCCGCCTCCGGCCAGAGAATCGCCTGCAGCTTCTCCCGGGCAACCCCGCGCTCTCCGGCACAGGCCAGCATGGCGATCAGCGCCAGGGCCTGGCCCGTGAGCGGCGGGCCGGGCACGTCGTCTCCACCTGCGACGCCGGGCGTACCGAGGAGCTGGAGGGTGAGCATTGGTGCCATCGGTGGTTCCCTGAGATGGTCTCTGACAGGGACCTGATACGGCGCTGATGTCGCCGCGATAGTGTAGGCTCCGGTATTCGGCCCTGCAACCGCCCCGTCGGCACTGGTTCCAGGAGGCATCTCATGACTTCCGTCGCCGCTTCCCCCAAGGCTACCGGCATCCGGGCGCCCACGATCCCACCGCCCACCTCGGCCAATCGCCTGGACGAAGCCGTCGCCCGGGCGCGGGAAGGCGCCACCCGGCTGCTCCGTCTGTCCCTGGACGACCGGGTCGCGCTCGCCCGGTCCATGCAGGCCGGCTATCTGGCCATCGCCCGCGAAAGCGTGACCGCCGCCTGCGCGGCCAAAGGCATCCCGCTCGGCACGCCGCTCGAAGGCGAAGAGTGGACCACCGGCCCCTGGATGGTGGTGCGCCATCTGCGCCTGGTCCAGCAGTCGCTCCTCGCCCTCAAGCACACCGGCAACACTCCGATCGGGCAGCGCACCCGGACCATCGACGGCCGGCTTGCCGTCCAGGTGTTTCCGGCCGGAACGATCGACGGCATGCTCTTCAAGGGTGTCCGCGTGGATGTCCACCTGCAGCCCTCCACCACCGAAGCCGAGCTCGACGCGACCCGGGCCCGCTTCTATAAGGGAAGCCTGCATTCGGGCCGGGTCGTGCTCGTCCTGGGCGGCGGAAACGTGAACGCCATCCCGTCCATGGACGTGATCACCAAGCTGTTCAACGAGGGCAAAGCGTGCGTGCTCAAGATGAACCCGGTCAACGCCTACCTCGGCCCCCTCCTCGAGCGGGCGTATGCCGACGCCGTCCGAGCCGGCTTCGTCTCTGTGGTCTACGGGGGCGCGGAGGAGGGTGCGTATCTCGTCGGCCACGCCGGCGTGGACGAGGTCCACATCACCGGCTCCGACCGGACCTACGATCAGCTCAGGTGGGGTCTGCCCGGTCCCGAGCGGGAGGCGCGGAAGCGCGACGGCCGGCCGGTCACCTCCAAGCCCATCACCGCGGAGCTGGGCGGGGTGTCGCCCGTGCTGGTGGTGCCGGGCCCCTACTCCGACAAGGAGCTCGCCTTTCAGGCCGAGGACGTCGCCAGCGGGCTCACGTTCAATGCGTCCTTCGACTGCAATGCCAACAAGGTGGTGGTGCTGCCCGGCGGCTGGCCGCGCGGCGAGCAGTTCCTGAGCCTGCTCCGGGCCGCGCTCGCTCGCGCGGTGGACCGGCCGGCGTACTACCCCGGCGCGCGCGAGCGGTTCGAGCGCTACCGCGCCGGGCGGGGCGCCGGGGTCGGCGGCAAGGCGGACGAATCGCTGCCATGGACCCTGGTGGCGGCGCTCGACGCCGGTGCGGCGGTGGAGCCGCTGTTCTGCGAGGAGTCGTTCGCGCCGATCATCACGGCGACCTCGGTGGGCAGCGCCGATCCTGCCGAGTTTCTCGACGCAGCCGTGCGCTTTGCCAATGACCGCCTGTGGGGTACCCTGGCGGCCGGTCTGGTCGTTCATCCCCGTACGATGAAGGACCCGGCTACCGGAGCCGCCGTCGAGCGTGCCATCACGCAGCTTCGCTACGGGACGGTCACCGTGAACGCCTGGTCCGGCCTGTCCTTCGCATTCGCGTCGCCGCCATGGGGGGCGCATCCGTCGTCCACTCCGGCCGATATCCAGAGCGGCACGGACTGGGTGCACAACACCCCCATGCTCGAGGGCATCGAGAAGGTCGTGGCGCGCCACCCGATCACCGTGATGCCCAAGCCTGGCTACTCCCTGAGCCACCGGAGCGCGCAGCTGCTGATGTCCCGGATGACGGCACTCGAGGAGCATGGGAGCTGGACCAAGGTGCCGGCGGTGCTGGCAGCCGCTCTCAAGGCGTGATATGCTAGCATGATCGCCTACCTGGACCACCGCGTGCTCGACCTGCTCGACCGCCTGCAGACCGCTCTGGCCGGCCGCTACGCGGTCGAGCGCGAGGTCGGCCACGGCGGCATGGCGGTGGTGTACCTCGCGCGCGACTTCCGGCACGACCGCATGGTCGCGCTCAAGGTGCTCCAGGAGCGATTCACCGAAGTGCTCGGTCCCGAGCGTTTCCTCCGCGAGATCCGGCTGGCCGCGCGGCTGCACCATCCCCACCTGCTGCCGCTCTACGACTCCGGCGAGGCCGACGGCCACCTCTACTATGTCACCCCCTTCATCGAAGGCGGCTCGCTCCGTGATCGCCTCGCGAGCGAGGGCCGCGTGGCGCTGGGACCCGCGCTCCGGCTCACCCGCGAGGCGGCCGACGCGCTCGACTACGCCCACCGGCAGGGCGTGATCCACCGCGACATCAAGCCAGAGAACATCCTGCTCGACCAGGGGCACGCGATCGTCGCCGACTTCGGCATCGCGCGCGCGGTGAGCGCCGCCGCCGAGGCCCACCTGACCCAGACCGGCGTCATGGTGGGAACGCCGGCCTACATGAGCCCCGAGCAGGCCGAGGACACGGTGCTCGACGGCCGGTCCGACATCTACTCGCTCGGATGCGTCCTGTTCGAGCTGCTGGCGGGCGAGCCGCCGTTCACCGGCACCACCCCGATCGCCATCATCGCGCAGCGGATCACCGGACCCGCGCCAACCCTGCGCGAGGCGGGCACGGCGGTGCCGGCGGCGGTCGAGACCCTGGTGGCGCGGGCGCTGGCCCGGGAGCGGGATCAGCGCTTCCCGACCGCGGCCGACCTGGCCCAGGCGCTGGCCGAGGCGGAGGTCCTGCACAGCCGGCCGACGCTCACGCCGCCGGCCACGCAGGTCATCGGGCGGGTCGCGTCGGTGGCGGTGCTGCCGTTCGTCAACATGAGCGCGGACCCGGAGAACGAGTTCTTCAGCGACGGCATGACCGAGGAGCTGATCAACGCCCTGACCCGGGTCGACGGCCTGCGGGTGGCGTCGCGCACCTCGGCCTTCGCCTTCAAGGGACGCGACGCGGACGTGCGCGAGATCGGCCGGCGGCTCAACGTCACGTCCGTGCTCGAGGGCAGTGTACGGCGGGCGGGGAGCCGCCTTCGGGTGACGGCCCAGCTGATCAACGTCGCCGATGGCTACCACCTCTGGTCGGAGACCTACGACCGGGAGCTGGCCGACGTGTTCGAGGTGCAGGACGAGCTGTCGCGCTCGATCGTGAGCACCCTGCGCTCCAAGCTCACCGGGACCAGCTCGGGGCGGAGCACCGTCACGATCTCCGGTCCGCTGGTGGTGCCGGCCACCGCCGACCTCGATGCCTATACCGCCTATCTCAAGGGGCGGTTCTTCTGGCACACCCGCACGCTCACCGGCTATCGCTCGGGGATCGAGATGTTCGAAGTGGCCCGGGCCCGCGACCCCGGCTTCGCCCTGCCGTATACCGGCATCGCCGACTGCTGGGCGATGCTCGGCTTCGACTACTTCGGCGGCGTGCCGCCCGGCGAAGGGATGCCGCGGGCCAAGGCGGCCGCCGAGCGCGCCCTCGAGCTGGATGACTCGCTCGCCGAGGCGTACTCGCCGCTCGGCGTGGTCGCGATGCTGTGGGACTGGAACTGGGCCGAGGCCGAGCGCTGCTTCCGCCGTTCGCTCGAGCGTAGTCCGGACTATGTGCCCGCGCTCATCTGGTACTCGTTCC
Source organism: Gemmatimonadales bacterium (assembly GCA_035688885.1). Taxonomy (GTDB): domain Bacteria; phylum Gemmatimonadota; class Gemmatimonadetes; order Gemmatimonadales; family GWC2-71-9; genus CAVVWJ01. Next base: position 454 of record DASSMN010000291.1, on the reverse strand, counting down.
TGCTCGGTGTCCTGGGTCGCCACGATGAGAGCCTGGCGGCTGTCCGCCACGCGGCCGAGGTGGAGCCGCTGGCGATGATCGTGCACCAGTCGGTGGCGCGGAGCCTTCATTACGCTGGGCGGTACGAGGAGGCCGTGAGCCATTGCCGCCGGGTGCTCGAGATGGACCCGTCGTTCGTGACGGCCTATGAAACCATTACTCGCCCGCTGTGCGTGCTCGGCCGGCTGGAGGAGGCGGAGGCGTACGCGCGGGAGGGCGTGGCCCGCTCCGGTCGCTGGTCGCTTCTGCTCGGTGCGCTGGGCTATGTGCTGGGCTCGCGCGGGAAACGGACCGAAGCCGAGGCGATCCTGGCCGAGCTGGAGGTGCAGTCACGGACCCACTACGTGCCTCAGTATCACTTCGCCTTCGTGCGCTACGGTCTGCGTGAGGCGGACGCCGCGCTGGCCCAGCTGAC
>DASSMN010000504.1:0-2602 GCA_035688885.1 Gemmatimonadales bacterium | reverse complement strand
TGCATCGACTCGACGGTGGATTACCAACCGCTCGGCTTCGGGGCGGTGAGTGCCGACCTGGCCTTCCTGCTCACCAAGATGCGGAACCCGATCGTCGGCTGGCACGATCCCAACTTCGGCGTCCGGTTCGACGACTATATGAACGCCATCGAAGCGGTGGTGCCACCCGGCCGGATGCGCCACATCGCCGAGAGCAGCCTGTCGCTGCTGTCGGAGCCGCACCTCCAGCGGCTCAGCCGGAACGGCTTCCAGGCGCTGCTGCCGGGGATCGAGTCGTGGTTCGCGCTGGGGAACAAGTCGAAGACCCGGCACACCGGGATGGACAAGGTCCGCCAGGTCGCCGACCATGTGAACCTGCTCCTGCGCTACGTCCCTTACGTCCAGACCAACTTCGTGCTCGGCCTCGACAGCGATGAGGGCCCCGAGCCGTTCGAGCTGACCAAGCGGTTCCTCGACCTGGCGCCCGGCGCATTTCCGGCCTACTCGCTGCTGTCGGCCTTCGGGCGGGCGGCACCGATGAACCTGGACTACCAGCGCGCCGGGCGAGTCCTCCCGTTCCCGTTCACCTTCCTCAACAACAACCACGCGATGAACGTGAAGCCGGCCCACTACGGCTGGGCCGAGTTCTACGACCGGCTGGTGGACCTGACGACCTATTCGTTCTCCGGACGGATGATCGGGCGCCGGCTGCGAGCCAACCACGCGATGATCCCGCGGTGGATGAACGTGGTGCGCGCGGTCTCGTCGGAAGGCTGGGGCCGGATCGCCTACCACTCCACGATCCGAAGCCTGCTGGACAGCGACCCGAGCGTGCGCGGTTTCATGGAGGGAGAGGACTCCCGGCTGCCGGCTTTCTATCAGCAGCGCATCCAGCGGGACCTGGGCCCGCTGCACCCGCATCTGCCCGACGGCGCGCTCATGCACGACCCCAACGCCTACCTGAAGAGCGTGGGCGACACGCCCGTCACGCCGCTCCACGGCCCCCGGCGGGGCCGGGGCGCGGCGGCGGCCGCCTCCCTCAACGCGCCACTGCCCAACTGAAGGAGACGTCCATGTCCTCCCCCCGTCTGACCTCGCGATTCGGCCTGAAGGTGCAGCAGTCCTCCCGCGGCCAGTCGCCCGCGGTGCACATCTTCCTCCAGAGCGTCGTGCGGCACGCCAACGGGATGATGTCCGTCACCCCGATCTGCGGCACTCTCGCGGAAATGGAAGGGCAGATCGACCAGCTCAAGCAGGAGTTGGACGAGGTGCCGCGGCAGACCCGGCAGGCCTTCCGGCGGAGCCCCGAGGCGGCCGCGGGGTAGGACGGTTTTTCGTTATCGCAGCTCAGGATCACCACGAACGCAAGGAGCAGGACGATGCAAGGGACGGTCAAGTGGTTCAACGACGCGAAGGGGTTCGGCTTCATCACTCCATCCGACGGGCAGAAGGACTGTTTCGTGCACCACAGCGCGATCCAGGGCGAGGGCTTCAAGAGCCTGGCCGAGGGCGACAAGGTCGAGTTCGACATGGTGCAGGGGCAGAAGGGGCCGGCGGCGGAGAACGTCAGGAAACAGTAGAGGTCGTATTGATCACTCGGCGGGACAACCTTGAGACGGCGCTCGGCGAGATCGAGGCCGAGCGGCTCGTCGGGGCCACCACCATCGTGGTGAACCTGGAGTGGTGGAGCGGTCTGCCCGTGGCCCAGCAGGAGGCCTACAAGCTCCGCGCCGACCGGGCCCGCGTCGGGCTGGTCGCGGACGCGAAGATTTCCAGCCACTACGTCGAGATCCGCGGCCTGGACGAGGGGCCGCCCATGACGTCGGAGCGCCCCGTGTAGCTGGTTCCCTCCACCGAAGGTCGCCCCCGTGATTTCCCTGATGCTGTTCCAGGTCCTGGCCCTCGCACCACCGGCAAGCCTGCCCGACAGCGCCGCCGTCCGCGACAGCGCCGTCGTCCGCGACATCGCCGTGGCCTCCGGCGAGACCCTCCGCACCACCAGCGTCGGGCAAGGCGAGACGGTCGTACTCATCCCCGGCCTGTTCGGCGCCGCCTACGGCTACCGCGCGGTCACCAGAGACCTCGTCAAGAAGGGCTATCGCTGCATCGTGGTGGAGCCGCTCGGCTACGGGTGGTCATCGCACCCGAAGAAGGCCGACTACTCCTTCACGGCTCAGACCAGGCGGGTCGGCGATGCGCTGGACAGTCTCGGCGTCGTCAGGGCGCTCGTGGTGGCCCAGTCCACCGGCGCGGCCATCGCCCTCCGGCTCGCGGTGGCACGCCCGAGCCTGGTCAGCGGTGTGCTCGCGATCGACGGCGGCCCCGCGGAGAGCCCATCCACCCCGGGCATGCGGAAGGCGTTCAAGTTCGGCGGGTTCGTGGCGAAGCTGGCCATGGACGAGGCGATGCTGCGCGACGAGGTTCGCCGGGAGATCGTGCGCAACTCGGGCGACACCACCTGGATCACCGACGCCGTGATCCGGCACTACACCGCCGGGCAGGAGGCGGACCTCTCCGGCTCAATCGACGCGTTCCACCGGATGGCCAAGTCGACGAAGCCCGAGCCGCTGACCGATGAGCTGCACCAGATCACCGGTCCGGTCCGGCTGCTGCTCGGCGGGGT
>DASSMN010000008.1:0-5799 GCA_035688885.1 Gemmatimonadales bacterium | reverse complement strand
CCCCGTCGAGATCCCCGAACAGGCAGCACAGCCGAAGCCGGGTTACCGCGTGGATGGCGGTGAAGAACGGGCTGTCCCGATAGGTCTCGGCGTACCGGCGCTCGTCGAAGCTGTCGTCGGACAGGGAGACGGGCGTGCGGGTCTTGCCCTGGAGCGCCCGGGCCCAGTTGCGCAGGAGCTGGACGGAATCGGCGAATGCCGCGGCCTTGAGTTTCTGAATCAGCCCGAGATTCGCGGTACAATCCTCGACGAAGCGTTCGAGATCCTGCGTCGACAGCATGGCCGGCCACGCCTCGGTCGCGGCCCCGTACGCAGCGTAGAGGAAATCGCCGCTCTCGAGTCCGCTCCGGCAGGCTTCACGCGCATAGGAAACGCAGCTCGCCATCGGCTGCGACCAGAGATTGACGTGGGCATGAAATTGCTGGTGGATCTTGGCGCGCCGGCGCCGATCGTTGAATCGATCGTTCACCCGAAGGGCCAGGCGGCCGAACTCGTAGGCATCCGTGTACTCGCCCCGGACCGGGCCCACGGTAATGGCGTGGGTCACATAGCCGTAGGCCGACTCCTCGGTGTTCCCGTGGACCAGCGAGAGCCGCACCATGATGGCGGAGATCAGCCGGGCCAGGACCGGCTCGCCCAGGATGTAGGTGGAGGCCCAGATATCGGTCAGGATGTTCATGACCGTTCGGGTCGCGGGATCGTTCATCACCGGCAGATCGGCCAGCGCGGCGATGGGGCGCGGACCCAGCAGGGATCGGATCGCGGCCATCTCGCCCTCGAGCGCCGCCTCCCGCTCGTCCGCGGTATCCGGAAAGGTCACCCCGAATAGCCGGAGGCACTCGCGGGCCGTGGCCAGCGCGTCGGCGTAGCGCGACATGTTCTCGTACTGGACGCCGCGCAGGCGGTAGACCTTGGCCTTGTCCAGATTGCTCCTCGCCCGCTCGAGGAGCAAAGCGAACTGCCGCTCCGAGACCGAGTAGTTCCCGCACAGGTACTGCGACTCGGCGGCCTCGAGGTGGAGCGTAAAGGCGAGATCGTAGTCCTCCTGCCACAGCTCGTCGCTCACCATATCGAGCGCCGCGGTGTAGTACCCGAGCGCGGCCTCGTGAGCCGTGGCCGATTTGGCCTTCTGCCCGGCGCTCAGGTCGAGGCGGGCCAGCGCCAGGCGCTCGGCCGGGTTCTCGATGAGCGTGCGGCCCAGATTCAGATGATGCACGATGTCGAACAGGCGCTCGTCGCCCTCCTCGCGCTCGGTGCCGGATTGCAGCAGCCGGCCGACCGTCAGGTGCACCGTGCGCTGCTGGTCGGCCGGGATGAGGGCATAGGCCGACTGCTGCACCCGATCGTGGAGAAAGGCGTACGCCGTGCCTGACGCGGTCGCGATCACCAGGCCCTCCTCGATCGCCTCGGCCAGGTCCGCCGCGACCGCCTCGGTTGCCTGCTCGCTCACGATGGCTAGGGTCTGCAGATCGAACGGACTGCCGATACACGAGGCCAGCGTCAGGACCCGCTGAGCCCCGGGCCGAAGGCGCTGGATCTTCCGGGTCATCAGATCGATGACGTTGTCGGTCATCTCGGCGCTGGCGATCGCCTCCATGTCGAACGTCCAGCGCTCGCGCTCGTAGTCGAAGCGAAGCAGCTCCGCCTCGCGGAGCGCCTTGAGGAATTGCCCCACGAAGAAGGGGTTGCCACCGGTCTTGGCGGACACCAGACGGGCCAGCGGCGCCGCGGCCTCGAGATCGCAACGGAGGGTATCGCGAACCAGGCTGACCAGGTCGGGCAGCGTCAGGGGCTCGAGCGACACGCGCCGGATCGACACACCGGCCGTTTCGAGCTGGCCGAGCACGCGGTCGAGCGGGTGATCGGGACCGATCTCGCGGTCGCGGAACGCGCCGATGAGCATCAGCGCCTCGATCCCGCCGTCAGACAGCAGCGGCTCCAGCAGGTTGAGCGTGGCGCTGTCGGCCCAGTGCAGGTCGTCCAGGAAGACGACCAGCGGATGTTCCTTCCGGGCCAGGATTCGGAGCAGATTTTGAATGACCAGCCGGAAGCGGTTCTGGGTCTCGGTCGCGCCCAGCGCCGGCGCCGGCGGCTGAGGCCCGAGGATAGCGATGAACTCGGGCACCACCTCGGCCAGCACGCTGGCACCGTTACCCAGGCCGGCAATGAGCCGGTCGCGCCAGGCAGCCACCTCGCCATCGTCCTCGGTCAGGATCTGCTGGATCAGCTCCCGGAACGCCTGCAGCAGGGCGCCATAGGGCACGCGGGTCACCTGGTCGAACTTGCCACCGATGAATCGCCCGTGCCGCCCCACCGACGGCCGGTAGAGCTCGCGAATCAGAGACGTCTTGCCTACGCCTGCGTAGCCTGACACCAGGAGCAGCTGACTCGGACCGGCCCCGACGCGCTCGAAAGCATCGAGCACCAGCGCCAGCGGCTGCTCGCGCCCGTAGAGGCGCTGGGGCAGCAGAAAGCGATCGCCGGCATCGTTCCGGCCCGCGGCGGCGCTCAGCTCCCGGCCCGCCTCCCACTCCGTCTTCCATCGCGACAGGTCAGCCACGAGCGCGGCCGCGCTTTGATAGCGCTCCTCGGCGGCCTTGGCCATCAGCCTCATGACCATGTCGGACAGCGAGAGCGGAATCGCGGGCTCTCGCTCCCTGGGGGCGACCGGGGTCCTCGCGATATGTCCGTGAATCACCTCGAGCGGATCATCCGACTCGAACGGCAGCCGCCCGGTCAGCATCTCGTAGAACGTCACGCCCAGCGAGTAGAAGTCGGTGCGGTAGTCGATGTCCCGATTGGTGCGGCCGGTCTGCTCGGGCGACAGATACGCGATGGTCCCTTCGAGCACGCTTGGATGGCGCAGCTCCTGGTGCTCGGCAGGAATACGGGAGGCGAGGCTGAAATCGATCAGGGTCAATCGGCCGGCGCCGGGATCCACCAGGATATGGCCGGGATTGATGTCTTTGTGGATGAGCTTCCGGTGGTGCAGCCCCCGCACGATCTCCGCGAGCTGGATCGCCAGGCCCAGGAACGAGCCCGGCTCCATTCCGTGGGGAGGGATGACGGCCTTGAGGCAGGCTTGCCCGGCATCCTCCAACACGAGGATCTCCTGCTCCCCCAGGGTGACCAGCTCGACCGGACGCGGAACGCCCGCCAGGTCGAGGCTCCGTAGCAACTCGAACTCCCGCGCGAGGGCTCCCGGAGCGGTCGAGCCTTCGGCCAGGGTCTTGAGCACGACCCTGGCGTCGTCCACCGCCCGAGTCGCCAGATATACGACTCGCCGGCGGCTCCGATAGAGCTCGTCGGTCACCGTATACCCGGGCAGCCGGCCGCGCGTCGTGTCACGGGCTGGCGCCACCGGTTCTCCAGGCTGGCCGAGGAGGGATCGAGTCACGCCGCGGATGGGAAGGGGAACTGGGATACTAGTGCTCGGCCTGCCCGTTGGCTAGGCGGACGGCGGCCGCGGCAGGGGTGGACCGGGTTGCCGGTGGAATGGGGAGGCTCAGGACGATTCGGCCGGAGGGAGGCCCGAACAGGGGCGGGTGTCAAGCGCCGGGCGCGGGCTGGTGGAATGCGCTTCCACCACCCGCGCCATAGCCGCCGATGACGCGCCGGCCCACCATCGGGCGCCTACTTGCTGCTCATCGCCTCGCCGGCGGGGGCGATCGAGATTCGGAGGACGTCCGCGGTGCGGGGATAGGTGTACCGATCGCGAACGTGCGCCACGGCGTTGTGCTCCGTCACCCCGGCGTCGGGCGTCGCCTGCCGCGGCCCCTGGTTCGGGCCCAGGCCGGGCTCCTCGTTGACCTCGGTGCCCGCGTCCCACAGCGAGAGCTGCGGCGTCATGTCGCCCTGAACCGGCTTGCCCGCGGCGTCGAACAGCGCGATGGGACGGTCATTGGCGTAGAACAGGTCGTTCGACTGCCCGAACATCCAGGCCACCGAGAGGCTCTGGCCGGGCTGCGCCGAGATCTCGAACTGATAGCCCTGACCGGGCGTGAGCGGCCCATGGGCGGTGGCGCCCACGGGCAAGTCGTCGGCGCCGGCGCTCGCGATGTTCTTGCCCCCGCTGACGGACCGAAGCAAGGGGCCGGGATTTCCGGTCTCGGCGAGGGTTTCGAGGCCCTTGCCCGCGTCGGGCTGGCCACCGACGAACAGCGGATTGGTGCTGCCGCCGTGCACGGTCCAGAGAACCGGCGCCGAGACGAAGGGAGCGGACTTTCCGTTGGAGAGCCTGAGGACCTCACCGCGGGAAATGTTCTCGACCTTGATCGTGAACTTGGTCGGCTGGCCCTGCGCCACGGCGGCCTGGGCCGCGGCCAGGAGCGCCGCCGAGAGCGTGACTGCGCGAACGAGCGACATCGTGGACTCCCTCGGGTCAGGACGCCGGCGTAAGCGGCGCGGTGGCGAAGTTGACGCTGAAGCGACGACACCAGATCGTGACGGCCCGGTAGTGCGTCAGATCGAGATCCTCGGGCACATCGTAGTTCTGGTCGCCCTGGTTGCCCTTGAGCTTGCCCAGCTCGACGAAGCCGGCCGTGGTGACGGTCGCGTTGTCCGACGCATCGGGTGCGGCCACCAGGTAGACGCGGACATCCGGTCCGTTGGAGGTGGCGAAGTCCGTGAGGCGAAGCACCCGTCGTCCGTCGCCCACGTCCTGAATGGTCGCGGTCCCGTGGGTCTCGTGGGCCACCGAGTGGAACCGGCCGGTCGCGAGCGCGCGCATGACCGAGGCGCCCACGCTGGCCACCTGCTCCTCATTCACTTTCCTGTTCACGAACAGCAGCTCGGGGCGGAACAGATACCAACCGATGCCTCCGAGGACGACCAGACCCCCGACCCAGATGCGGCGATTCATTCCTTCATCTCCTCGAGCGTGTGCGGGAACGGATGCGATCCTTCGGTCGGGGGCTATAATGCCGCCACCCTCGAAAAGGTTTCCACCGGCGTCGCCGCCTGCCGCCCCTCGCAGAAGATGCAGCGCTTCCCGTTCTGGTGATGCAGCTTGGCGCAGAACACGGCGTGCCGCCCTCGCTGCCTGACGTACACCTCGGCGGCCGCCAACATGCCGGCCGGCGGTGCGATGAAATAGATCCAGAGGGCGGTCCAGTCCCCGGCGAAGATCGCTGAACCCAGCGTTCGCGCGGGGTTCATGCTCATGCCGGAAAGGGGCGCCTCTACCGCGATGAAGCACGCCACGAGCAAGCCGGCACACAGGCCGGTGTATCGCGCGAACCGCCGGTGATTCGAGACCCGCAGGATCACGGACATCAGGAGAAAGGAGATCCCCAGCTCGGCCAGGAAGGCGACGGCAAACCCGGCGGAGCCCGGCACGGTGGCCGCGAAATGCGTCGCGGGGTCGGCCAGGCGCGGGCCGAGGATCAGCCGCGCGACGCCGACGCCGACGGCGGCGCCCGCGAACTGCGCCCCGACGTAGCCGAGCGCGTCGCGGCTTCGCACCTTGCCCAGTCGGTAGAACGTCAAGGTCGTGGCGGGATTGAAGTGCGCCCCGGACTGCATGCCCCATGGCGAGTAGATCAGCGCTACCGCCGTCGCACCCATCGCCACGCCGATCAACACCCGCCGCAGGTCGGCATCGGGCAGCGCCAGGCGCACCGGCGAGGCCGGATAGTCCAGCAGGACCACGAAGGCGCACGCCGAGAGCATGAAGATCCCGAGCAGCGCCGCCTCCATCAGATATTCGACCCGGATCCTGGCGGTCATGCGATGATGGCGGCAAGCTTCCGGCCGGGCACCCTGGCCGGCTGCACCCGCAGCACGTCGAGCTGCAGGCGC
>DASSMN010000242.1:0-10963 GCA_035688885.1 Gemmatimonadales bacterium | reverse complement strand
GGGCACGTACTTCGTCCCCCACCCCTTGTCCGCCGACACCTTCGTCAGCGCCGCCGTCAGGGTCGTCTTCCCGTGGTCCACGTGCCCGATCGTCCCGACGTTCACGTGCGGCTTGGTCCGCTCGAATTTGGCCTTGGCCATTGTACTGGATCCCGATGTCCGTGTTGAGTGCGTTGGTTGCCCCGAGAGGGCCATCCGACGAGAGGCCGATAAGGCGGTCGCATTCCCATCGCCTTATCGCCTTATCGCCTTATCGGCCTTTCTCCGCCTTCGAAATAATCTGCTCCGCGATGTTCTTCGGTACTTCCTCGTAGTGATCGAACTGCATCGTGTACACCGCGCGCCCCTGCGTCATGCTGCGGAGCTGGGTGGAGTACCCGAACATCTCGGCGAGCGGCACGTCGGCCGCGACCACCTGCGCGTCGCCGCGCTGGGTCATGCCGCCGATCTTGCCGCGGCGGCTGGAGAGATCGCCGATCACGTCGCCCAGGAAGTCCGAGGGCGTGACCACCTCGACCTCCATGACCGGCTCGAGCAGCACCGCGCCGGCCTGGCGAGCCGCGTCCTTGATGGCCATCGAGCCGGCGATCTTGAACGCCATTTCCGAGCTGTCGACGTCGTGGTAGCTGCCGAAGTGGAGCGTGGCCTTGACGTCCACCATCGGGTAACCGGCCAGCACGCCGTTCTCGAGGGCCTCGCGGATGCCGGCCTCGACCGGCTTGATGAATTCCCGCGGGATGACGCCGCCGACGATCTTGTCCTCGAACACGAAGCCGCCCCCCGGCTCGGTCGGCTCGACGTCGATCACCACGTGGCCGTACTGGCCCTTGCCGCCGCTCTGCCGCACGAACTTGCCTTCGACGTCCTTGACCTTCTTGCGGATGGTCTCGCGGAACGCCACCTGCGGCTTGCCGACGTTGGCCTCGACCTTGAACTCCCGCTTCATGCGGTCAACCAGAATCTCGAGGTGCAGCTCGCCCATGCCGGCGATGATGGTCTGGCCGGTTTCGGCGTCGGCCCGCACCCGGAAGGTCGGATCCTCTTCCTGGAGCTTCTGGAGCGCCGTGGCCAGCTTGTCCTGGTCGGCCTTGGTCTTGGGCTCGATGGCGACGTCGATGACCGGGTTCGGGAACTTCATCGCCTCGAGGATGATCGGCTTGTCCTCGTCGGCCAGCGTGTCGCCCGTGCGGGTGTCCTTGAGGCCGATGGCCGCGGCGATGTCGCCGGCCAGCACTTCCTCGATCTCGTCCCGCTTGTTGGCGTGCATCTGCAGTAGCCGGCCGATGCGCTCCCGCTTGTCCTTGGTGCTGTTGTAGACGTAGCTGCCGCTCTTGAGCGAGCCCGAGTACACCCGGAAGAAGGTCAGCCGGCCCACATAGGGATCGGTGGCGATCTTGAAGGCCAGCGCGCTGAACGGCTCGCCGTCCGAGGCGCACCGCTCGACGTGCGTCTCGTCGTGGAGCGGGAGATGACCCTTGATGGCCGGGATGTCGATGGGGCTGGGGAGGTAGTCGATGACCGCGTCGAGCAGCGCCTGCACACCCTTGTTCTTGAACGACGCACCGCACAGGACCGGGACGATGGCGCCCGAAACGGTGGCCTTGCGGATGGCGTGCTGGATCTCGTCGAACGTCAGCTCCTCACCGGCGAGGTATTTCTCGAGCAGGGTCTCGTCGTGCTCGACCGCCGCCTCGATGACCTCGTGTCGCGCGGCCTCGACCCGCTCGCGGTAGGCCTCGGGCACCGGCATCTCGGTGAAGGTCTTGCCGAGGGTCTCCTCATCGAAGACGACCTCGACCCGCCGCAGCACGTCGATGTGCCCGGTGAACAGCTCGCCCGAGCCGACCGGCAGCTGGATCGGGTACGCCTTCTTGGTGAGGCGGTCCCGGATCATGCTGAGGCAGCGATCGAAATCGGCGCCGACGCGGTCCATCTTGTTGGCAAAGATGACCCGCGGGACGCCGTAGCGATCGGCCTGCCGCCAGACAGTCTCGGTCTGCGGCTCGACGCCGGCGACGGAATCGAGCAGCGTGACGGCGCCGTCCAGGACGCGCAGCGAGCGCTCCACCTCGACGGTGAAGTCCACGTGGCCCGGCGTATCGATGATGTTGATCCGATACTGCGTGCCGTTCCGCACCCAGAAACAGGTGGTGGCCGCGGAGGTGATGGTAATGCCCCGCTCCTGCTCCTGCTCCATCCAGTCCATGGTGGCCGCGCCCTCATGGACCTCACCGATCTTGTAGTTCTTGCCGGTGTAATAAAGGATGCGCTCGGTCGTCGTCGTCTTCCCGGCATCGATGTGGGCCATGATGCCGATATTGCGATAGCGTTCGAGCGGAGTTTCGCGAGCCATAATCCGATGTGTGTCCCAGTCGGGTGCGCCGATCCATCGAGTCAGAAAACCACTTAACGAAAAAGCGGGGCGACCGACCCGGAGCGCCGCGTTCGATCAACGAACGGTCAGCGTTCCGGTGGTATCGCTCCGCGCACATCCGGGCTTTCGCCCTGGATGAGGGGTGCCAAAGGTGCCCCACGCGTTGTCTTCAGAGGACCAGAGGTGGCGGCCCGGCTGAGCCGGTTGTCACGTGGTCCGATGTCACTTGGGACGGCCTGAAACCGCCAAGCCCGGTTAAAGTAGCGGGTTAGCTCCCCGTGTCAACCCTCGCACCGCCTCTGGGGCTGGTCCTGTTCCTGGCCCCGTGCCCTGCCCTGCCCCCTCAATACGAAGGGCGGGGAGCCGCTCAGGCTTCCCGCCCCCGCCCAACGCGCCGGGCAGACTCCTACCAGCGATAGTGCGCGAAGGCCCGGTTGGCCTCGGCCATCCGGTGGGTGTCTTCCTTCTTCTTGATCGTGTTTCCTTCACCCTTGCTGGCGAGGATGAGCTCGGCGGCCAGCCGTTCCGACATGGTCTTTTCGGTCCGCGCGCGCGAGAACGAGATGAGCCACCGCATGGCCAGCGCGGTGCGACGGTCGGGCCGAACCTCGACCGGCACCTGCAGCGAGGCGCCGCCCACCCGACGGCTCTTCACCTCGAGCGTAGGCTTGGCGTTGTTCACGGCCTGCTTGAAGACCGACACCCCGGGCTGGCCCGTGCGCTCCTCGATCAGGTCCATGGCCGAGTAGAAGATGCCCTCGGCGACGCTCTTCTTGCCCTCGAACATGAGGTTGTTGACGAACTTGGAGACCGTCTGGCTGTCGTAGCGCGGGTCGGGCGGCACCGGCCGCTTTACGGCCTTGTTGCGGCGGCTCATTACTTGGCTCCCTTGGCGGCGCCGCCGGCGGCCTTCGGCCGCTTGGCGCCGTACTTGGACCGGCTCTGCCGGCGGTCGTTGACACCGGCTGAGTCGAGCGTGCCGCGCACGATATGGTAGCGCACGCCCGGCAGGTCCTTCACGCGGCCGCCGCGGATGAGCACGATCGAGTGTTCCTGGAGGTTGTGCCCCTCACCAGGGATGTAGGCCGTGACCTCGAAGCCGTTGGTGAGACGGACGCGGGCCACCTTCCGGAGGGCCGAGTTCGGCTTCTTGGGCGTGGTGGTGTAGACGCGCGTGCACACGCCGCGCTTCTGCGGGTTGGACTTGAGCGCGGGCGCTTTGTCCTTGGCTTCGACGATTTTCCGGCCTTGCCGGATGAGCTGATTGATGGTCGGCATAACCCTGGAGCTGAAAGATCCTCACCATGCCCATTCTGGGGCAGACTGGGAAATGTAGATGGGGGATCGGGTTAGGTCAAGGATTCCGCTCCGGGGTGCCGAGCCGCCCAGTCGGCCACAATCCGATCCGTCATGGCCCGCGCCAGCTCGGCCTCGCCCATGAAGACCGTCCCCATCCCGTCGCGGCGCAGGATCTCCGTGTCCCCCTCGCTATGAGTCCGGAGCAAAACCGCCAACCCGGGATTGAGCGCCCGCGCCGTCTCGACCATGCGGCGAATCTGCGAGGCGTCGGGCGTCGCAACCACCAGCACGGCCGCGCGGGCGACGTGGGCCTGGATCAGGACCGCGGGCTCGGTCGCGTCCCCGGCGACGGCCAGCACCTTGCGACTCCGGAGCCGCTCGACCTCCTCCCGGTTGTGCTCCGCCACCACGAACGGGATCCGGCGCGCCTGCAACGCTTCGGCGATCCTCCGCCCCACCCGTCCATGCCCCACCAGCACCACGTGGCCCGAGAGCTCTTCCGGGCGCACGGTGCCGGGCAGCTCGGCCAGCGGGTCGGCGCCGCCGGCCGGCGGGAGCCGGGAGCGGATCGCCTCCGCCGCCGCGAAGAACAGCGGATTGAGGGTGATCGACAGCAGGGCGACCGCTACCACCAGGCTCTCACCGTCGGCGGTCAGCAAGTCCAGCCGCCGACCCAAGGCCGCTACGATGAATGAGAACTCGCCGATCTGGGCCAGGCCCGCCCCGACGGTGAGCGCCGTGCCGAGCGAGTAGCGGAACGCCCGCACCAGCAGCACCGCCGCCGCCGTCTTCCCCACCAGCACGATCCCCAGCACCGCCACGAGCTTCAACGGCTCGCGGAAAACGATCGTCGGCTCGAACAGCATGCCGACGGAAACGAAGAACAGCACGGAGAAGGCGTCCCGGAGCGGCAGCGACTCCTCCGCGGCGCGATGGCTGAGCGCCGACTCGCGCAAGAGCATGCCGGCGAAGAAGGCGCCCAGCGCATAGGACACGCTGAACAGGTTGGCCGCGGCGACCGCCACCCCGATCGCGGCCGTGATCACGGCCAGCGTGAACAGCTCGCGCGAGCCGGTGCGGGCCACGAACCAGAGCAGCCCGGGCAGCGCCCGGCGGCCGGCGCCGAACATCACGAGGATGAAGGCCACCACCTTGGCCACCGTGACCACGAACTGGGGCCACAGGTCCCTGTCGGCGCCGGCGCCCTGGCCTGCGACGGCCGGCAGGAGCACCAGGATCAGCACCACGGCCAGGTCTTCGACTACCAGCCACCCGACCGCGATCCGTCCGTCCACCGATGCCAGGAGGCCGCGCGCCTCGAGTCCCCGAAGCAGCACCACCGTACTCGCGACCGAAAGGGCGAGGCCGAGTACCAGCCCAGAAGCCGGGGCCCACCCCCAGGCCGCCGCCGTCGCGGCCCCGAGCGTCGTGGCGACGGCCATCTGCACCAGCGCGCCCGGTACCGCGATTCGCCGCACGGCGAGCAGATCGTCCAGCGAGAAATGCAGCCCGACCCCGAACATCATCAGCATCACGCCCAGCTCGGCGAGCTGCTGGGTGAGATGGAGGTCGGCCACGTATCCGGGTGTGGCCGGCCCGATGAGGATACCGGCCACCAGGTAGCCGACCAGGGGCGGGATGCCGAGGCGCTGGGCCGCGAGGCCCAGCGCCAGGGCCAGCCCGAACGCCGCGGCAACGGCCGCGATCAGGCTGACGTCATGCGGCATGGCAGCTCACGGCCCGTCGCTCGTGGTAGTCCGGCTCTCCCGCGCGGATGGTGTCGCGGGATCGTCCCGCAACATCAGGCCGCACGCGGCGACGATGAGGATGCCCGACACGATGTAGGCCGTCATCCGCACCCCGGCCGGCAGCCCGACCCACTCGGGCCGGAACGCCGCCGCGACGACGCCCGGCACCATGCTGAGCGCGACGAGGAACCAGATGAGGTGCGATCGTTTCCATACCGGCTGCGCCTCGGCCGAAACCAGCGTGGACTCGATGGCGCTGCTCGGCGGCCGCGCCTCGTGCTCGATTCCCTGCATTGGGACCTCCCCTGCAAGTCGAAGACACCAGGTGGTCGCACGCGTTCGCCCGATCCCACCTGGGGACCGGCAGGGTGCGACTCGAGAGTGTGGGTGAGTAGCGGAGCCGGCGGCGCGCCGGCCGATACCGCTATGCGACCGGAGGCCCGGTGGGGAATCGAGGGGAGCCGAGCCCCGAAGACGTAGCCGGGGGTGCGACGGACCGGGGCGAGCGACCGACATGGCCATCGAGCCGGACGACCGCGTCACTCTGGCCCGGCCCGAGGTCGGCCTGCGGGGCGGCGGGGCGCCAGGGGTCTGGGCGCACCGGCGCCGCGGCCTGCAAACGCTCGGCGCGCACGGCCCTGAACAGGGTCGGCGCACCCAGCGGATCGGCCGCCACGATGCTGGCTCGCTCCGGCGGCACGGCGGACGGCCGAGCCGGCGAGAGGACACCCGCCATCAAGGCGAGCAGCCACATCAGGGCGAGAGGCAGCCGGTTCATGCGACACAACCTAGGCGCGTGAGAGGAGCATCGGAACCCCGAGGAGGGCGCTGCGGACCCGCTTTTTGCCGCGCCGCTGGCTTTTTGACACGCCACGAGCGCGGATCCCCAGTTCTGACACCCGTTTGAGCCCTGGCGAGCGCGGCCTCCAACTTGCCCGTGAAGCGGGACGAATCCCCCCGTTGCCCGTTCGGTTTCGGAGTCTCGCGTGACCCTGTCCCGTGCCCTCGCCCTGGTAGCCTGTACGCTGCTCGCCGGTTTCGGCCGGGCGGAGGCGCAGCGCGGAGACCAGCCTGGCAGGCCCTACGGAGACGTCGTCAAGGGCACCGAGGTCGGAACCGGCATCTTCACGATCTATTTCAAGCACGACAGCATCTACCTGTCGCTTTCCCCTCGACAGCTCGAGCGCGACTATCTGCTGGTCACCCAGATCTCGCAGGGCATCGGCGAGCTGGGCCTCGACGGCGGGGCTTCGATCCGGTCCGACCTGGTGCGCTTCCATCGTGAGGGCGATCGGGTGGAGCTCTGGGCCGTGAACCCGCACGTGACGGCGGCGCCGGGAACACCGATGGCGCGCACGGTCGCGTACTCGTTCGGGAACTCGGTGGTGCAATCGTTTCCCATCGCGGCCGTGCGGGATTCGGCGGAGATCCTGATCAACGTCGCGCCGTTCTTCCTGTCGGACTGGGCCGATGTGGGCACCGTGTTCCAGTCCGCGATGCAGCAGCGGAAGCTCACCGGAACCATCAGCCTCGACGACAAGCGCTCCAGCCTCCAGTTCCTCCGCCTGTTCGGCGCCAACCTCGAAGCGGAGGTGCGGCTCACGTTCCAGACCGCGCGGAACCTGGGGCTCGAGACCGTGCCCGACTACCGCGCCATACCCATCGGCATTCACTACTCCCTCCGCGAGCTGCCGGCCGAGCCGATGCGGCCCCGGCTGGCGGATGATCGGGTCGGCTACTTCGTATCCGCGCTCAAGGACTTCTCGCGCGACACGGCCGAGAGCTATTTCGTGCGCTACGTCAACCGCTGGCGCCTGGAGAAGCGGAATCCCGGCGCGCCGGTGAGCGAGCCGATTCAGCCCATCACCTACTACATCGACCGGACCGTGCCGGTGGAGTGGCGGCCCTACGTTCGGTCCGGCATCCTCGAATGGAACAAGGCGTTCGAGGAAGCCGGTTTCCGGGATGCCATCCGGGTGCTCGACGCGCCCGACGACAGCGCCTGGAGCGCCGCGGATGCCCGCTACTCGACCGTCCGCTGGACCGCGACCAACGGCTCGGTGTACGCAATCGGGCCCACCAATGTGGATCCTCGCACCGGTGAGATCCTGAACGCCGACATCCTGATCTCGTCCGCCTGGGTTCAGCGCTGGAGCGGACAGTCGGATCGCTACGTGTCGCCGCTCGCGTCGGTCAGGGCGGTGCTGCAGGCCGACTCGGTCGCGCAGGGCAGCGACGCCGAGGCTCGCCTTTGCCGCTATGGGGAGGCGCTGGGCCAGAGCGGCTCGCTGGTGAGCGCCCTGCTCGCGGCCCGCGGAGAGATCCCGCCCGGCGGCGAGCCCACCCGCGCCTACATCGGTCAGGCGCTCAAGGCACTGGTGATGCACGAGGTGGGACACACGCTCGGCCTGCGCCACAACTTCCGCGGCTCGGCCGGGGCCTCGGCGGCGCAGCTGGCCAACAAGGCCTGGACCGCGACGCACGGCGTGGGCGTGTCGGTCATGGACTACAACCCGCCCTCGCTCGCGTCCGACCCCGCGCACCAGGGCGATTACTATGCGCCCACCATCGGGAGCTACGATCGCTGGGCCATCGACTACGGCTACGCTGATGTGATGAGCGTGGCGTCGGCGCGATCAACCCCCAAGGGCAGTGGGCCCGAAGCGGGCGCCTGGTCGCCGGAAGTCGAAGTGAACGGGCTGCGCGCGATCGCGTCGCAGGCGGCGGATCCGGCCCACCTCTACGGCACCGACGAGGACGCCGGGTTCGGCGGCCTCGGGCTCGACCCCATGGTGAGCCGCTATGACCAGACCGACGATCCGCTGGGCTGGGCCCGGGGGCGAGTCGCCCTGATCGGGGGCCTGTTCGATTCGCTGGAGACCCGCGTGGTCGCCCCCGGGCAGGGATACGGAGAGCTCCGGACGGCGTTCACCGACCTGCTCAACGACCGGTGGTACGCCCTGCTAGTAACCACCAAGTATCTTGGCGGCGCCACGACATCGCGCGACCATCGCGGCGACCCGGGCGGCCGCCCTGCCGTGACCAACGTGCCGGCGGCTCAGCAGCGGGCCGCGCTGGCCTTTCTGGCCGACGCCGGCTTCGGTGAAAATGCCTATCGCTTCTCGCCGACCCTGCTCAGCCACCTCGGCTCCAACCGGTGGATGCACTGGGGCGCGACGCCCGGCGCCGACGGGCGGCCCGATTTCCCGCTTCACGACTGGGCCATGGCGCAGCAGGGCTCGCTGCTGGGGCAGCTGCTCGACCCCGCCGTGCTGGCGCGAATTCGCGACGCCGAACTGCGGGCCCAGCCGGGTGAGGCGACGCTGGGGCTGCCCGAGCTGTACGCGTCGCTCACCGGGGCCATCTGGTCCGAGATCGGCGCGGGGGCACGTGGGCGGGCCGTGCGGGCGCGCAACGTGAGCTCGGTGCGGCGGGACCTGCAGCGCCTCTATCTCAACATGCTGATTCAGACCGCGGTGAGCCCGGCGGCCGGCACGCCGGAAGATGCTCGCGCCATTGCCCGGGCCACGCTCGTCGGACTGGGGGCCGACCTCGATCGGGCCCAGGCGGTTCCACGGGCCGATCTGGACGCCTATACCCGGGCACACCTCGCCGACACGCGAGACCGCATCGCCCGCGCACTCGATGCGCAAATGATCCAGACCACCACTATCTCGAGGTAGTCGCCCATGTTGTACATCGCCGACCCGTCCCCGCTGGCGCAAACCGCCGTCTACATGGCCGGCATCCTCGCGGGCTATCTGCTGCTGACTCGGCCGGAGGAGTGGGAGCGGGTCCGGGAAACGGTGCGCGCGTGGAGTCGGCGGCCGGAGCAGTAACCGAGGGGGACAGCCGAAGTTCGGTCACCCGAGGCACCCTCGACCGACCGCGTTAGACTTCCCCCCATGTCCGCCCCCGCCGCGCCCCTGTTCATCCGCCAGCTCCGCAAGTCCTACGGCGACGTCGTCGCGGTGAACGGGATCGACCTCACGGTCCGCTCCGGCGAGTGCTTCGGCCTGTTAGGGCCCAACGGCGCGGGCAAGACAACCACCATCGAGATCTGCGAAGGGCTGACCGCCCCGGATGCCGGGGAGGTCGTGATCCTCGGCCGGCGCTGGGGACGGGACGACCGGGAGCTGCGCGAGCGGCTCGGCATCTCGCTGCAGGAAACCCAATTCTCCGACAAGCTCACCGTCACCGAAACGGTTCAGCTGTTCCGCAGCTTCTATCGCCGCGGTCCGGACCCAGCCACCGTCATCGAGCTGGTCCAGCTCACCGAGAAGGCGCGGAGCCGGGTGGGCCAGCTCTCGGGCGGCCAGCGCCAGCGCCTCGCGCTCGCCTGCGCTCTGGTGGGCGAGCCGGAGCTCCTGTTCCTCGACGAGCCTACCACCGGGCTGGATCCGCAGTCCCGGCGCCAGCTGTGGGAACTGATCGAGGGCTTCCGGGCCGGCGGCCGGGCCATCCTGCTGACCACCCACTACATGGAGGAGGCCGAGCGGCTGTGCGACCGGGTCGCGATCATTGACCATGGGCGGGTGATCGCGGAGGGCACGCCGCGGGAGCTGATCGCGTCGCTTGGCGCGGAGCACGTACTCGAGTTCGCGGTCTCCGATGGGGTAAGCCTCGACCCCTCGGCGCTGGCCGGCGTGCCGGGCGTGGGGCCGGTGGGCCATCAGGACGGGACCTGGCGCGTGCAGGTCTCCGAGCTCCACCAGGCGATGCCGGCGCTGCTCGGCGAGCTGCGCCGGCAGGGCGCTCAGCTCTCCGAGCTTCGCACCCACTCGGCCACTCTCGAGGACGTGTTCGTGTCTCTGACCGGAAGACAGCTCCGTGACCGCTGAGCCGGGCTGGCGCACCCACCCGCTGGTGCAGCTCACCCTGGTCCGGTACCGCGAGTTCTACCGCGAGCCGGAGGCGATCTTCTGGGTGTTCATCTTTCCCGTCCTGCTCACCGCCGGCCTGGGCATCGCCTTCCGCAGCCGGGCGCCGGATCGAACACCGGTCGCCCTGGTCGCGCATCGCGAGGATGCCGCGCTGGCCGAGCGGCTGGCGGGCGACAGCGCCCTCAAGCTCCGGACGCTCACCGACTCGAGCGCTGCGCAGGCGCTCCGCGCCGGCGACGTGGCCCTCGTGGTCGTGACCACCGACTCGGGCGTCGAATACCGCTACGACCCCGAGCGGCCCGACGCCCGCGAGGCTCGGCTGAGAGCGGACGAGGCGGTCCAGCGGGCGGCGGGCCGGAGCGACCCCGTGCACGCGCGCGAGCGCGCCGTGCGCGAGGCGGGCTCGCGCTACGTGGACTTCGTGGTGCCCGGGCTCCTGGGCATGAACCTGATGGGAAGCGGCATCTGGGGCGTCGGGTTCGCGATCGTGGACGCTCGGCGGAAGCATCTGCTCAAGCGGCTGGTGGCCACCCCGATGTCGCGCACCCAGTATCTCGCGTCTTTCGTGCTCTCGCGGCTCACCTTCCTCGTACTGGAGGTCGTGTTGCTGCTCGGCTTCGCGGCGCTGGTGTTCGGCGTGCCGGTCCGCGGCTCGCCTG
>DASSMN010000026.1:0-13315 GCA_035688885.1 Gemmatimonadales bacterium | reverse complement strand
GTGGAGCGCCACTGCGGCGAGGCCGCGGCGAGGTCGATGGTTTCCGCGGTCGCCGTGGGGGCCGAGGCATCGGTGTCGAGCGGCTGATTCGAGCTGGGGTCTCCGCCTCCCCCGGCGTACAGGATCTTCCCCGGCTCGTACATCGCGGCGGAGCCGTAGTCGCGCTCGAACGGCCACAAGTGAGCGGGACCAGGGGCCCAGGCGCCTCGCCCCTGGGGGGTGACGCCGTCAACGTCGAGCCAGCGCGACTGCACCATCTCGCCCGCGTAGAACACCCGGCCGTCGGGCGCCAGGAAATCGCGCGGGTAGTAGGGGAACTTCCGGTCGGCGCCCGGGAGCCGGACCCAGGCGCCGTTCTCCCAAACCTCTGGCACGCCGACGAGCGCCGCGAGCCCGTGCAGGGTGTCCCGCCCTGCCACGGTGACCATACGGCCGTCGGCCAGCGTCGTGACCGTCGGATACCAGCGGCCTCGGGCCATTTTCGGAAGGCCCGACACCCAGCGCTCGGTGGCGGGGTCGAAGATATTGGTCACGTCGAGCCCCTGGTCGTCCGCCTTGTGGCCACCCGTGACCATGAGGCGACCGTCCGCCATGAACGCGTGGCCCGCACAGAAGAGCATAGTGTCGTTGCGAACGGTGATCGCGGTCGTGGGCGGCCCGGTGGCGGGGTCCCACAACCGTGGGTTGCCCATGGTGCCGTCCCGCTCCAGCTTCCCCCACGCCAGGACCTTCCCGGTGGGCAGCAGATGCATGTGGAGCGGGACGATGTCCCAATCGACCGGTGGATCCCACCGACCAACGCTCGCCTCGGGCGCTAGCGGGTCGATGCGGATGTCGGCCGAGCGTGCAGTCGCCCCCGCTCCTGCACTGCCAGCGACGAAGGTCAAGTTGTGGACGCCCACGCCCTGAATGCCGAGGTCGGCGAACGCAGCCGAGCCGTCGGCGCTGGTCGTGGTCGAGGTTGTCCCCTCCAGGGTGCCGTTCCCGGTCACGATGGTCGCCGTCACCGACACCCCTCCGAGCGGGGCGCCGTGCTCGTCCGTGAGGCGCACCAAGGGCTGAGCGGCGGGCCCCCACACCTCGCGATCCAGCGCTGTCGCGGGTGGCGGGGTGAGGATGCTCAGCGTGGGACCGGTTGCCGCGGCGGCGGTATCCTGGAATGTGACCGGCGAGCCATCCACCCCTTGCGCGGCCGCGGTGGTAGGCTCCGCGCCTATGCTCGTGCCCAGGGTTCGCTGCGCCGCCGACCGGCCATCAGCTCCCGTCGTGTCCACCACAGGCCGAACCGATCCGCCGCCCGCGGCGGACCAGTCAACCACCACCCCGGCGAGGGGCTCGCCCGCCCGATCGGTGATCCGAACCACCAGCGACTCGGGCAGGACCGCTCCCACCGGGGCCGATTGGCCCTCTCCGCTCACAGCGTCGATGCTCGCACCTGGGGATGAGTTCGGCCCGGTATCCCCGCCACAGGTGACCGACCCGGCAACGAGCGCGGCGAGCAACGAGGAGCGGGCCAGGCGCCATGCGCCTCGTCCTGTGGATCTGGCGCTACGACCGGCGTCGTCGACCGACCGCAGGCCCCGATGGGCGCTCCCGGCGAGTCCTGGGTCGCTCATGACGGGAATATATGGGAGTCCAATATAAATGGCGAGACGGAACCCTTGCCGACCCAGGGTCAGGTGCCGCCTGGATTCGCCAGCGCGATGATCTCCTCACATGCGCTCCTTGACGCCCGAGCGCACCAGCCACCAGTTCACCGGGTAGCTGAGCAGAAAGCCCGCCATCATGCCGATCTGCATCATGAACCAGAACACGGGAGACGTCGGCGGGATCTCCCCGGCCGAACAGACCGAAGGTCACGAGCGCCATCCACCCGTAAACGGCGGGCCGGAGCGAGCGCCGTGGGAGTGCGCCTTACGTATGGGACTCCCATGTATTTACATTACGCAGTACACACCGTGGGGCTTCCCCGGGCGGTGACAGGAATCACGAGGGCCTAGTCTATGGATGCTTCAGCCCATGCCGCACCCGGTGACGATGAGGTGACGCGAGCGGTTGACGCGCTCCGTCGCATTGTCCGCGCGGTCCGCCATTCGGCGCGACGTGCCGAGCGGGAACTCGGTCTCAGCGGTGCCCAGCTGTTCGTGCTCCAGCAGCTCGGGGCAAGTCCGGTCCACTCGCTCAACGAGCTCGCTGGTCGGACTCGCACCCACCAGAGCTCCGTGAGCGTGGTCGTCCGGCGCCTGGTCACCCGGGGTTTGGTAACCCGCACCCGGTCCCCTGAGGACACCCGGCGTGTCGAGCTCGGACTGTCCAAGGCCGGCCGGGCCCTCCTCCGCCGACTACCACCCGTGGCTCAGATTCAACTCATCCGTGCCATTGGGGAGCTACCGCTCTCCAAGCGTCGCGACCTGGCGGACCTCTTGGAGCTCGTGGTGCGGAGGATGGGTCTGGCGGCGTCTCACGCGTCCATGATGTACACCGACGCCGATCAGGAGGATGCTTCTGATCTCCTGTCGGTCCGGCAATCGGAACCAGAGCGGCCGAACCGACGCTCGAGGGCGGCCGCGCTGCGCGCGCCGCTCTAGCGCGTGGCTGAGAATTCGGGCTCCCCCCCGCCTCGCGCGGACAGCAACGCGGTGTTGGAGTCGGCCGTGACCGCCGCGGGAACCGTACTCAGCCGGCTTGGTCGCCGGGTTGAGAATCTCCGTCGCCGGGAGGATCAGCTCGCGCTGGTGCTGAGCCTCCTCATCGGGGCGCTTGTCGGGCTGGTTGTCGTCGCATTCATCCTGCTCACGGGCCGCATCGCGGCCCAGATGTATCCTCCCGGCGGGAGCGGCTGGCGACGAGTGGTGGTCCCCACCCTTGGCGCTCTCGTCACCGGCTACCTGCTCTACCGCTACTTCCCGCTCGCGCGCGGGAGTGGCATCCCGCAGACCAAGGCCGCCCTGTTCATCCAGGATGGCCGGATTTCCTTCCGCACCGTCCTGGGCAAGTTCTTCTGCTGCTCCGCCTCACTGGCCAGCGGCATCGCCCTTGGGCGCGAGGGCCCCGCGGTGCAGATCGGCGCGGGGCTCGCGTCCGTGATCGCCCGCCGCTTGCGGATGAGCCGGGACCAGGTGAAGGCGCTGGTTCCGGTCGGCTGCGCCGCGGCCCTCGCGGCCGCGTTCAACACTCCCATCGCCGCCGTGTTGTTCTCCCTCGAGGAGATCATGGGTGACCTGCACGCACCCATCCTGGGCTCCGTCGTCCTGAGCTCGGCGACGGCCTGGATGGTGCTGCACCTCGTCCTGGGCGACGAGCCGCTGTTCCATGTCAGTGCCTACCATCTGGTGAACCCGCTCGAGTTCGTGGCGTACGCCGTCCTGGGCGTGGTCGGCGGTCTCGGCTCCGTAGCGTTCGTCAAGCTGCTGCTCGGTCTGCGACAGTGGTTTCTCGATCAGCCGGCCCGGACCCAATGGATTCAGCCGGTCGCCGGCGGGCTCACGGTAGGTCTCATGGGGTACTTCCTGCCCGAGATCTTGGGGGTCGGCTACGCCCAAGTGGAGCGGGCGCTCGCGGGCGACATGCTGCTCCGCACGGTGGCGCTCCTGGCGATACTCAAGATCGTCGCCACCGCGGTGTGCTATGCCTCCGGCAACGCGGGTGGCATCTTCGGCCCCAGCCTCTTCATCGGCGCGATGATGGGCGCCTCCGTCGGCAGTGTTGCCCACCTCCTGTTTCCGGATTCCACGGCCGGCCCGGGGGCGTATGCGCTCGTCGGCATGGGCACCGCCTTCGCCGGGATCGTGCGGACGCCCCTCACTTCCGTGTTCATGATCTTCGAGGTCACCCGCGACTATACCATCATCGTTCCCCTGATGATCTCGAACCTCATCGCCTTCTTCATTTCGCAGCGGTTGCAGCATCAACCGATCTACGAGGCGCTGGCGCGCCAAGACGGCGTGTACCTCCCCACGGACGAACATCGCCTCCAGCGAGCACGACTGCGCGTAACAACCGCGATGCGTCCGGCAGCCGACGCCATGCTTCTCTCCGGGGCGACCGTGGCCGATGCCCTGCAACGGAGTCCACTGGGCACCGTGGACGCATGGCCGGTGGTGGATGGCTCGGAGCTGCAGGGCATGGTCGAGCGTCGCGAACTCGAGCACGCGCTCGCCGCGGGGCGCGGAGACCAGTTGCTCACCGTGCTCCTGCGGGAGCGCCCGTCGAGACAGCGCACCGACTCGATCGCGCTGCCTCACGTCCACCCCGATCACAGCCTGACGCTCGCACTGGAGCGGATGGGAACCTTGGGGCACACCGTGTTGCCGGTGGTGAGCAGATCCAACATCCGCCATCTCCTCGGCGTCGTCACGCTGGAGGACGTCCTGGCGGCTTACGGTGTCGATCGGGATCGACGGGTGGCCAATGGCGACTGACGCGGTGTCGCGGTCCGGCTCACTCGCGGCGTCCGCCGGGGCGTTCGTGGGAACCTTTGCACTCGTCCTGGCCGCGATCGCCGCTCTGTTCGCGATCGACACGGTCTTGGCGCGGGCCGACCGTGCCGCGAGCCGCGCGGAGGGGCGCCGGCTGTTCAGCGAAGGCATGCGCCTCCAGGCCGAGGGCGACATGCGGGAGGCTCTCGACCGGCTCCGTTCCGCCGTCGCGGCCGAGCGCCCGAACCCGGTGTATCAGCGCGGCCTCGCGGCGGCGCTGCTGGCCGCGGGACGACCCCGCGACGCGCAGACCCTGATGGCGGAGCGCCTGCAGCGCGACCCGACGGACGCCGAGGCCAGCCTGATCATGGCCCGGGCCCTGGCGCGCGAAGGGAGAACCCGTCAGGCGATCGGGCTGTACCACCGCGCCATCTTCGGTGAGTGGGGCGACGGAGAACGCGCCCGCCGGGTGGGCGCCCGTTTCGAGCTGCTCGATCTGCTCGCCGCTGATCACGACCAGGAGCAGCTGTTGGCCGAGCTGCTGCCGCTCCAGTCCGAGGCGCCTGATGACCCGGCTACACGCAAGCGCATCGCGCACCTGTTCCTGGCCGCCGGCTCGCCCGGGCGCGCGGGTGCGATGTTTCGGGACCTCGTCCGCCAGGACCACCGAGATGCCGATTCGTATGCGGGGCTCGGCGAGGCAGAGTTACAGCAGGGCAACTATCGGGCGGCGCGAAGAGCGCTGACCGCGGGGTTGGCGCTTCGACCGCGGGATGAGCGTATCGCCGCCCGCCTGGCCCTGGTCGATCGGGTCCTGGCTCTGGACCCCACCCAGCGAGGTATCGGGACCAGCGTCCAGTACGGTCGCAGCCTGGTCCTGCTGGCGCTCACCTTGACCGCGGTCGACAGCTGTGTCGGCGCGGGACGCGCCCCACCCCACCCGGCACTCCTCGACAGCGCGAAAGCCTCGCTGGCCCGCCCCTTGGCCCGCGGTGCCTCCCTGGATGGCGCGGTCGATGCGCAGATAGGTCTCGCCGTGCGCGTGTGGCAGTCCCGTCCTCACGGCTGTCCCACTCCCGAGTTCGCTCGCCCGGCGGAGCTGCTGATGGGTCGGCTGCCGACTAGGATCGCTCCGTACATTCTCGTTTGTGAGGAATGAGGGCGGTGGGGCTCGAACCCACGACCTAGGGATTAAAAGTCCCTTGCTCTACCAGCTGAGCTACGCCCCCGATGCTGGTGCTCCTGGCTGCTCGAACAAGCCCGCAGCGCCCGGCGCCGCCCCCTACTGCGGCACGTCGGTCCGCCGCCGGCGCTCCTCCTGCCGCTCCTCCTGCCTGGCCTGCCGTACCGCGTCCGCCTGCCCCGCCGACGCCACCCCGCGGAATTCGAAGTGCCGCTCGTCCAGGGCGCGGTCCCGCGTCAGTGGCACCCGCTCCTTCCCCCGCAGCTTGAGCGCCAACACCTGGTCCGTGACCACGGCAGCGGGCAGCCACTCGTTCGCGGCGATCCCGGGATAGAGGTGCGCGAACTCGGGTTTGAGCAGCGCCTGACGGATACCGGGCCGGTTCATCGGACGGTCACCGCCGGCGGCGCGCCAGCAGGAATCCGAGCGCGATGGCGGCGACCCCGATGAGCGCCGCCGACCCGATGGCGCGCTTCACGTTGCGGGACAAGCCCTTGTGCCGCGCCGATACCTCGCGCGAGGTGTCGGCCAGGGCCGCGTTCACCCGGTCGCGCTGCTCCAGCCACTCCCGGATCAGCCCGGGCTCCTCGACTTCGGTCGGCTTGGAAGACAGCCGCCGCCGCACCTCGTCCTCACCGATGGCGTCCAGCTCCCGCCATACCTGCTCGCGCGTCTTGCGCACCATATGCTGCTCCCCACAGCGGGTCATGTATCGTGCCGCCGGGAATCTACCTAGACGGCGAACCGGGTACGAGAGCGACGTCCATCACAGCCCGCGCCCGGCCGACGGTTCATCCTTGGCCTACGTAGCGGCCCCGGAGGCCGGGGCACCAATCCGCCGTTGCCGCCAGGCAGCCCGATCCAAATATTTCCGAAGCTGGGAGTCAGTTATGGCACTCGAATCGCTGCAGGACCTCTTCCTGAACGAGCTGAAGGACATCTACAACGCGGAAAAGCAGATCGTGCGGGCGCTGCCCCGGATGGCGAAGGCCGCCGAGGCCCCGGAGCTGGAGCAGGCGTTCACCAAGCACCTTCGCGAGACCAAGGGGCAGGTCGAGCGGCTGGAGCGCATCTTCAAGCTGCTCGGCCAGACGGCCCGGGGCAAAACCTGCAAGGGGATGCAGGGTCTGCTGGAAGAAGGGAAGGAGATCCTGGAAGAGGACGGGACTCCGGAGGTGATCGACGCGGCGCTGATCGCGTCTGCCCAGCGGGTGGAGCACTACGAGATCGCGGCCTACGGCTGCCTCCGAACCTACGCCCAACTGCTGGGGCTGGACGAGGCCGACCGACTGCTCGAGCAGACCCTGCGCGAGGAGGAGGCGACCGACAAGACGCTGACCGGACTGGCCGAGGGCGGACTCAACCAGGCAGCGTTTGCGGCGGGTGGCGGGGAGGAGGAAGAGGAGGGAGAATAGGCGCAGGACGGGGCGAGGCGGCGCAGGCGGGAGGACGGAAGGACGGAATGGCCGCCGCCTTTCGTCCCGCCCCCCTGCAGCCCATATTCCCGTCACCGTGCATCGGATATTCACGATTCTAAGACTCGCGGGCGCTGCCCTGGTAACCGCCATGGCGCTCGCCCGACCGCTCGCCGCGCAGGACGACCGCTGGCAGATCAGCCTGGATAACGACCAGTACGTGTGGGATATCCGGCTGGTGCGGCTGGACGGTGATTCGCTCTTCGTCCGCCAGTCCGACAGTGTGCTCGGCGTGCCACTGGCGCATATCCGGGAGCTCCGACTCATCCAGAAGTCCGAGGTGCAGCTCGGCGGCGGCGACGCCGGCGGCGCCATGAACGCGCTCATGGGCTCGGACGACGAGGTCTATGACCTGTCCCCCTTGGAGTTCGCCGATCGGGTACGGACGGTGCAGAAGATTCTCCTGATGCATCCGCCGGCTCCGGGCCCCTAGGCTGTCATCCCGAGTGGAGCGAGGGATCTACTCAGCCCCCCGGACCCCTGCCAGGGTCGGGACACGTCTCGATTAGATCCCTCGCTCCGCTCGGGATGACAGGACCGTTGCCACGCCGCGTTCCCCGAACCAGCCCGAAGGCCGCACCATGACCTGGACCACCCTCGCCGACCGCACCCTGGCCGGACACGAGGTCACCGCCGACGAGGCGCTGGCCGTGCTCCGATGCCCGGACGACGAGCTCCTGCCCCTGCTCCATGCCGCCTTCCGGCTGCGCGAGCGGTATCACGGGCGCGACGTGCGGATTCACGTCCTCCGCAACGCCAAGAGCGGCCTCTGCCCGGAGAACTGCGCGTTCTGCAGCCAGTCGGTCGCGTTCCACACCGAGGCTCCGCGTTATCAGATGCAGACCGTCGAGGAGCTGGTCGACGGCGCCCGTGAAGCGGCCCGGATGGGAGCGGTCAAGTACTGCATGGTGACCAGTACCCGGGGCCCGTCCCAGCGCGAGCTCGACGTGGTGTGCGAGGCGGTCCGGCGGATCAAGGCGGAGGTCAACATCCGGATCTGCACCTCGCTCGGCCTGCTCCGGGAGGGCCAGGCTGAGCAGCTCGCCGCGGCCGGCGTGGACCGCTTCAACCACAACCTGGAGGCCTCCCGGCGGTTCTTCCCGGAGGTGTGCACCACCCATGCCTTCGAGGACCGGGTCCGCACCGTCGAGCGCGCCCGCGCGGCCGGGATGGAGGCGTGCTGCGGCGGGATCATGGGCATGGGCGAGTCCGAGGACGACCGGGTGTCGCTGGCCCTCGAGCTTCGGGCGCTGGAGGTCGAGTCCATCCCGGTCAACTTTCTCGACCCGCGGCCGGGCACGCCGCTGGGCGACCTCCCGCGCCTTACGCCGCACGACTGCCTCCGTGCACTCGCGATGATGCGGTTCGTGAACCCGACGCGGGACATCCGCATCGCCGGCGGACGCGAGGTCAATCTGCGCCAGCTCCAGGCGCTCGCGCTCTATCCCGCCAACTCGCTTTTCTGCAACGGCTATCTGACCACGCCCGGCCAGGGGTACGAGGCCGACCTTCGGATGATCGCGGATGCCGGATTCCACGTTGCGCAGCTGGTCGAAGCCTAGGACGATCCCCGTCGCCATCCTGCACGACGCCACGGAGCCGCCCCGGCGCCCGGGCTCCTTCCTGTCGCGCGGGGTGAGCAGGGCCGTGACCCTCACGCTGCTGTCGCTTGCGGCGACCGCGCTGCACGGTCAGGCGGCGCCGGCCCCGCCGGCCGACACCCTGCCGACCGACTCCGTGTTCGCGCACGCGGGGCCGGTGCTGCGGTGGACGGTCGCGGCGCGCGCCCTGATCGAGCGCACCATCGCCGCGCGCGGAGGCCGGCCTGCCGGCCCCACGTTCTACGACGGCAACAACAACAGCCGCCTGTACGCCCTGGTGGCCGGGGCGCAGTACGACGCGCTCCGAGCGAGCCAGGAACCGCGCGAGGCTGAGCTGGCCGCCATCACGGCCGCGAGCGCGGTGCTCCGGGCCGTGTTTCCACGCGACAGTGCCTGGATCGAGCGACGGCGTAGGGCCGAGACCGCGACACTTCGGAAGGAAGGCCTCTCGCCGGCGTCCGCGCGCGCCGGCGAGCTCGCGGGCCGGCGCGCGGCGGCCCGCTGGGTCAAGGATGCCGCGGCGGAGCTGCGAGCGGCGCCCTGGCGCGGCACCGTGCCGGCCGGCGCCTTCCGCTGGCGTGGAGAGGCCAAGAGTCCGGCGCTCGCGATCTCGCTCGGTCTCAAGCCCTGGTTTCTCTCGCGGCGCGATCAATTCCGCCCGCCGCCGCCACCCGAGCGCGATTCGCCCGCCTTCCGGGCCGGCATGGCGGTGGTGCGCACGGCCACCGGCACGCGAACCCGCGAGCAGACCATTCTCACCTGGCGCTGGGCCCGGAACGCCGCGACGCTGTGGAGCGAGATCGCCGGTGAGACCATCCTCCGCCGCAAGCTGCCCGAGGCGGACGCGGCCCGCGCGCTCATGTATCTCAACATGGCGCTGTCCGACGCCACGATCGCCTGCTGGGATGCAAAGCTCACCTACTGGTACCCTCGTCCGTCGCAGTTGGACCCGCGGCTAGACCTCTCGGTGCCGCTGCCGGACTTTCCATCCTATCCGTCCGCGCACGCCACGCTGTTTGCGGCCGGCGCAGGCGTGCTGGGCCACCTGCTGCCGGCCGAGGGGCCGCGGCTCGACAGCCTGGCCGCGGAGGCAACCGATTCGCGGGTCTGGGCCGGGGTGCATTTCCCGTTCGACAACTCGGCGGGATCCCAGCTCGGCCGACAGGTGGCGGAAGCGGCAAACGCCGTGATCGACGCGGAAGGAACGAGCAGCCGGGCCACGGCGCGTTGACCGGCCCCGAGCGGGAGCCCACGCGCGCCGAGTTGGTGGCGTGGGACGACGCACATGTGTGGCACCCATTCACGCCTCACAGCGTCTACCGCGCTGACGATCCGCTGATGGTGGTGTCCGGCGAGGGCCACTACCTGATCGACGCCGATGGCACCCGCTATCTCGACGGGGTCGCCTCGCTCTGGTGCAACCTGTTCGGCCACCGCCGGCCGGAGATCGACGCCGCCATCCGCGCGCAGCTCGACCGCATCGCGCACTCGACCTTCCTCGGCAACGCAAGCGCCCCGGCCGTCACCCTCGCCCGACGCCTGATCAACCTGGCCCCGGCGGGGCTCTCGCGGGTGTTCTTCTCGGACGACGGCTCGACCGCGGTCGAGGTCGCCGCGAAGATGGCCTTTCAGTACTGGCAGCAGGCCGACGGCGGCCGGGAGCGCCAGCGGACCGCCTTCCTGACGCTCGGCAATGCCTACCACGGCGATACCATCGGCTCGGTGTCCCTGGGTGGCATCGAGCTGTTCCACCAGCGCTATGGGCCGCTGCTGTTCGAGACCATCCGGGCGCCTTCGCCCTACACCTACCGTCGCCCGCCCGGCCACAGCGTCGAGAGCTACGGCGAGTGGTGCATCGCGGAGCTCGAGCGTCTGGTCCGGGCCAGCGCCGGCCGGCTCGCCGCGGTGGTGTTGGAGCCCGGGGTGCAGGGCGCCGCGGGCATGATCGTGCAGCCCGCGGAGTTCGTCCGGCGCGTGCGCGAGGTGACCCGCGAGACCGGGACCCTGCTCATTCTGGACGAGGTGGCCACCGGCTTCGGGCGCTCGGGCCGGATGTTCGCGGCCGAGCGCGAAGGCGTCGCGCCTGACTTCCTCTGTCTGGCCAAGGGCCTCACGGGCGGCTATCTGCCCATGGCGGCCACGCTCACCACCGAGCGGGTGTTCGAGGCGTTTCTTGGGCCGCCGGCCGAGGGTCGGACCTTCTTTCATGGGCACACCTACACCGGGAACCAGCTCGCGGCGGCCGCGGCACACGCCACACTCGACATCTTCGAGCACGAGCGGATCCTGGACCGGCTGCCGGCCACGATCGAGCACCTTCGCGGTGCGCTGCCCTCGCTCGCGGCGCTGGCCTGGGTGGGCGAGATTCGCCAGTATGGACTGGCGGCCGGCATCGAGCTGGTGGCGGACCGCGCCAGCGGCGCTCCCTTCCCTGCCGCGGAGCGGCGGGGCATGCGGGTGTGCGGCGCCGCTCGGCGACGCGGCGTGTTCCTCCGCCCGCTGGGCGACGTGATCGTGCTGATGCCGCCGCTCACCATCACCCACCAGGAAATCGATCGGCTCGTCGACGCATTGCGCGCGGCGATCCCGGAGGCCTGCGGATGATCTCGCTCCTCATCACCGGGACGGACACGGCAGTCGGCAAGACCTGGGTCGCGCGCGCGCTCTCGCACGCGCTGGTGGCCGCCGGTCGAAAGGTGGTGGCGGTCAAGCCGGTCGAAACCGGCTGCGACCCGTCCGGGTCCCACCTCGAGGACGGCGCCCTCCTGGCCGCCGCCACCGGGCAGGCGGAGCCGCGAGCCGCCCTGTTCCGCTTCACCGCCCCGATCGCGCCGGCGCTGGCGGCGGAGCGCGAGGGCCAGGACATCGACCTCGACGCGCTGGTGCTTCAGATCGAAGCGGTGAGCCAGGGGGCGGACGTGTTGCTGGTCGAGGGGGCGGGCGGGCTGCTGTCGCCGATCACCTGGGAGTGGACGGTGGTGGACCTGGCGCGCTCGCTGGGCGCGGCCGCGCTGGTGGTGGCCGCGGACCGGCTGGGCACCATCAACCACACTCAGCTCACGCTGAGCGCCCTCGAGCTGGCCGGCATCCCGCTGACGGGCGTGGTGCTCACGGCGCCCGAGACCCCGGACGAGAGCACCGGGACGAATGCCGCCTCCGTTGCGCGGCTGAGCGGGCTCGACCACGTGCTGTCGCTGCCCCGAGAAAACGATCCGTCGGTCGCGGCGCCGCACATCATACCGGTGGTGGAATGGCTGGAGACCGCGGCGCGCTGATCAGCTGGGCGGCCGCTCCAGTCGCCCGATCACTTCCGCCACCGCGGTCCTGGCCTCCGGGCGGGTGAGGGTGGGCGCCGCGGCCCGCAGCAGGTCGAGCGCGGCCGCGCGATCGAGCTGGTCCTCCACCGCCTCCAGCGTCCATTCCCGCACCCACGGTCGTTGATCGTCCAGCGCCCCCCGAAGCGAGGCGCGCGCCGAGGTGTCGCCCTGGGCGGTGAGGGCGACGAGCGCGGCGGCGGGCAGCGACTGGCTCCCGAGCTCGCCGGCGATCGCCGCCACCAGTTCAGGGTCGGCCCGATGGACCGCGAGCGTGATCGCGGCGTTCTGGATCGCGTCCCGATAGGACGGCGTGCGGAGCCCGTCGAGGATCGCGGCCCGTGCCTCGGGCGCGTTCATGCGCGCGAGCGCCACGAGAGCCGCGGCGCGGACCTGATCGCTGGAATCCGCCTGCCAGGCTCGGCGCACGGCCGCCATGGCGGGCGTTCCGCCGAGCTGGCCCAGCGCGGCCACCGCTGCCTCGCGCACCTGCGCCGAGCTGTCCCGCGCGGCCGAGTCGAGCGCGGGCACGGCCACGGCCGTGGGAAACGCGGTGAGGGCCTCCGCCGCCTGGGCGCGGGTTAGGAAATAGTCCGCCCCCCGAGCCGCCGCGGCCAGGGCCGCCGCTGCCGCCGGATCGGTGCTCCGGCCGGCGAGCTGCTCGATGGCCCAGGCGCGCTGCCAGAGGTGGGGATGTCGGGCCAGCAGGGTCGCGAGCCACGCGGTGGGCTGGTCGAAGTCGAGCGTCTTGACCACGGCGTTCGCATCGTCGAACGCGACCATCGTGGGTGCACCCGGCAGGCTGTCGATCCGCACGGTCTGCTCGCGGCGGTCGATGGTCACCGGATGCACGCGATCACCGGCTTGGGTGCCCACGCGGATCGTGATGGGCGCCCTGAAAACGGTCGGCACGGCGAACCGCCGGCCCGCGCTGTCGGCGGTCGCGGTGTCCACCTGGGTCTGGCGCACCGCCAGCGTGAGCGCCCGCGCCGCCGAGTCGTACGCCGCGGTCACCGCGAACTGGGGATAGCCCGCCGAGTAGATCCACTGAGACCAGAACCAGCCGAGGTTCTCGCCGGT
Source organism: Gemmatimonadales bacterium (assembly GCA_035688885.1). Taxonomy (GTDB): domain Bacteria; phylum Gemmatimonadota; class Gemmatimonadetes; order Gemmatimonadales; family GWC2-71-9; genus CAVVWJ01. The sequence continues at coordinate 244 of DASSMN010000026.1, read as the reverse complement.
GGCGTCGAGCACCGCCTGGCGCAGGTCGTCGCTGGTGGCGGTGCCGTAGGCGTGGCGGGTGAGGTACCGGCGCATCGAGGCCCAGAATCGCTCGGGGCCCAGCTGCGTCTTGAGCATCTCCAGCACCAGCGCGCCCTTGGGATAGACGTTGTTGGAGCTGTAGGTCGCCAGCGGCATCCGGCGCCGGGCGTCGATGCCGAGGTACTGCTGGTACTCGGCCTGGTAGTAGTCCTGCTCCGCGTGC
>DASSMN010000035.1:0-12538 GCA_035688885.1 Gemmatimonadales bacterium | reverse complement strand
TCGCGTGTTCTTCGCCAGCGGCGACTGGACCTGCTCGATCGCCCGGTTCACGGGCACCATGAAGGGCCCCATGACGGGGCCGGACGGCAAGGAGATCCCGCCGACCGGGAAATCGTTCGACGTCGAGTTCTGCACCGTGGCACGTTGGGACAACGGGCAGATCGTAGAAGAGAACCTGTTCTACGACCTGGTCACGTTCATGAAGCAGATCGGACTGGGCGGGTAAGCGGGAATTCGCGACGACCGGCCAGGGTCAGGCGCGGCCGTCGCCGGCCCGGTCCGCCGGGGTGGGCGCGTCCCGCCCGGTGGCTCGGTCATCGGACCGTCGTGCCGGCCGGTCGGCGGTCGGCAACCGCCAGCCGCGCCGGATCGCCAGATACCGGAGGACGAAGCAGAGGATCGCGCCGACGATCGCGCTCGTGGCCGTGGGGAATCGTGCCAGACGACCGAGCACGACCACGGCCGTCCCCGCCAGCGCGGCAGAGGCGTACAGCTCGCCCCCCAGGACCGCCGGGACCTCCGACACGAGCACGTCGCGCAGCATGCCGCCCCCGACGCCGGTGAGGACGCCGAGCAGCATCGCCGCCACGGGATTGAGCCCGGACGCGAGGGCCTTGAGCGTACCCGAGACGGCGAAGAGCGCCAATCCCGCCGCATCGAGCACCAGCACCGAGCTGCGCAGCCGGCGGATGATCGGCGCGCAGAAGAAGGTCAGGAGGCCCGCCGCGAGCGAGACGCCGATGTAGCGCCAGTCGCTGATGCCGGGCGGCGGCGTGGCGCCGAGGAGGAGGTCGCGCGTCAGGCCGCCCGCATTGCCGGCCGCGAACGACAGCACGAGCACCCCGAAGAGGTCGAGCCGGTGTCGGACTCCTGACATCGCACCGCTCAGCGCGAAGACGAATGTGCCGACCAGGTCGAGGACGACTAGGAAGCCGGCGAACAGGACGGGGTCGTAGCGGAGCGGCATCCCGGCGCCCGCCTCAGGTCAGCCAGGCCGCGGCGGCGGTCACCAGCGTCTCCACGCCCGTCTCGAGGGTGGGGTGCAGGACCGGAGCGAAGTGCGGGCTGTGGTTGGTCGGCAGGTCGGCGGTCCGTCCCGCGGCCTTGGCCTGGGCGTACTGGTCGGGATCGGTCCCGCCGACGAACCAGAAGACCGACGGCGCGTGCCACGCGGCGCCGAAGGTCCCGAAGTCCTCGCTGGCCGGCGCCGGCTTCGTTTCGCGCATGCGCTCGGCCGGAAAGTGGCGGCGGAACGCTTCGACGACCTGCGCGGTGGCCTCCGCGTCATTCGTCACCAGCGTGTAGCGATCGAGCGGCGTGATCTCCGGGGGCTTGGGCGCGCCCGAGGCGGCCGCCTCCGCCTTGACGATCCGCTCGATGGCCGCGAGCACACGGGTGCGCACGTTGGCGTCGAAGGTCCGCACGTTGAGCTTGATGACCGCCTCGTCGGGGATGACGTTCTCCTTGGTGCCGGCCTGGAGCGCGCCGACCGTGACCACCGCGGCGTCGGTGGCCGCCACCTCGCGAGCGACGATGGTCTGGAGCCGCAGGACGGTGGCGGCCGCCATCACGACCGGGTCCACACTGGCCTCGGGCATCGAGCCGTGGGCCCCGCGCCCGAACAGGCGGACCTGGAGGCTGTCGCCGGCAGAGGTCACGACCCCGCTGCGCCACCCGTTGGAGCCGGCGGGGCCCTTCATGACATGCTGGCCCAGAATGACGTCTGGTTTGGGAAACCGGGTCAGGAGCCCGTCATCGACCATGGCCTGGGCCCCGGTGCCGGTCTCTTCAGCCGGCTGGAACACCGCCATGAGGGTGCCGTGCCAGGAGTCCTGCGCCGAGGCGAACAAGGTGGCCGCGCCGATGAGCCAGGCGACATGCATGTCGTGGCCGCAGGCGTGCATGACGGGCACGACCTTTCCGGTGGGGTCGGTGGCCGTCGCCTGGCTGGCATAGGGGAGGCCGGTTGCCTCCGCCACCGGGAGGGCGTCCATGTCGGCGCGCAGCATGACGGTGGGGCCGTCGCCCCTGCGCAGCAGTCCGACGACACCCGTCTTTCCGACTCCTGTCGAGACCTCGAATCCCGCCGCTCGCAGCCGCTCGGCCGCGATCCCTGCCGTGCGGGTCTCCTGCGTCGAGAGCTCGGGGTGGGCATGAATGTCGGTGTATACGCTTTGAAGATCCGGGAGGAGCGCTTCGAGGGGGCCGAGAATGGTGTCGGCTGGCGCTGCTGCGGTGGTCACGGTGGGCCTGCCTTCCTGAAGGTACGAGCCCGGCCTTGCGCCGGTGGACCAATATGCTCGTCTCGTGGGGTCAGGCAAGTCGAGGGCATTCTGGCCTCTCATGCCTGAGCGCCCCGCGCTTTCCGCGGCCACCCCCAGCGTGCATACTGCACAGTGAAGCGACGGGCGCTCCGTTGCGGGGATGGTTGAGCCGGCGACCCGAAGGAATGCGGTGAAGCGCCATGAACCCAAGCAAAGAGCTGCCGGTCAAGCGCTTCGCATCCCGATCGGCGTGGAAGGCGTGGCTGGCCAAACACCACGCCAGCTCACGAGGGATCTGGCTCGAGCTCGCCAAGAAGAAGAGCGGCCTGCGCTCTGTTTCCCGGCCCGAGGCGGTAGAGGTCGCGCTCTGCTACGGCTGGATCGACGGGCAAGCGGCCTCGGTGGACGCCACACGGTGGCGGCAGCGGTTCACGCCGCGCCGTCCCCGCAGCAAATGGTCGCGGATCAACTGTGCCGCCGTCGAGCGACTGCATGCGGAAGGTCGGCTGGCGCCGGCGGGGGTCCGGGAGATGGATGCTGCCAAGCGGGACGGACGCTGGGAGGCGGCGTACGCATCGCCCCGCACCATGGCGGTGCCCGAGGACTTCCAGGCAGCACTGGTGGATCATCCGCGGGCTCGACGCGCGTTCGAGCAGCTGGACAGCCAGAATCGCTACGCGATTCTCTATCGGCTGCAGGATGCCAAGCGGGCCGACACTCGGGAGCGCCGGGTGGCGGGCTTCATCCGCATGCTGGAAGCGGGCGAAACGGTTCACAAGCGGAAGTCACGCCGCGCCGCCACCTAATCCGTGCATGCGGGTCCCCTCAGACACCACCGCAGCATGACGCATATCCCGTTCGTCACCACGGGCGCCTACCCTGCCCGTGCCGGCAATCGCGTCCGCCCGCTCATCGATGGAGAGCCGGCGTTTCGACGAGTTTGTGACGCCATCGATCAGGCGAGGGAGCGGGTGTGGGTCGGCGTGACGTTTCTCTGGTCCACCTTTCAGATGCCCGACGGACGCGGCTCGTTTTTCCAGGTGCTGACCCGAGCGCGCCGGCGCGGGCTCGATGTCCGGGTGCTGTTCTGGCGCCCGGATGATGCGACCGCCCAGCTTCGCACCAACGCGTTCTGGGGGTCGCCCGCGCAGGCCGCGATGTTGAGGCAGCAGGCGTCCACGATCAACATTCGCTGGGATCGCGCGCATCCCGGATTCTGCCAGCACCAGAAGATGTGGCTGATGGACGCGGGCCTGGAGACGGCGTGCGCGTTTGTCGGCGGCATCAATCTCAACCCGCATTCGGTGGTGGCCCCCGGACATCACGGCGCCGAACAGTATCACGACATGTACCTCGAGATCAGCGGGCCGGCGGTCACGGACATCCACCACAACTTCGTGCAGCGCTGGAACGAGGCGAGCGATCGGCACGCGGCCGACGGCCGCTGGGGCCCCGACGCCGACCGCGATCTCGCTTTTCCAGAACAGGTCGCGGCGGCGAGTGGATCGACCGTCGCCCAGGTGCAGCGGACGATCCACCCCGGCCGCTACGCCAACTCCCATGCCACCCCCAGCCACACTCCGTTTGCCATCGCCGACGGCGAGTTTTCCGCTCGTGACCAGTACCTCCAGGCCATCCGCGCTGCCCGTGAGTCCATCTACCTCGAGAACCAGGCCGTCAGTGCCCGGCCCGTCCTCGAGGAGCTGGTGGCGGCAGCGAGTCGCGGCGTGGCGGTCGTCCTGGTGCTGCCGATGGTGGCGAACAGCATCGGCACGTCGTTGCGCGACGAGCGCTGCGCACTGGCGCGTTCGCCGCGTTTCACCCTGGCCGGACTGGCCGGACGGGACGCGACGGGAGCCCGCCACCCGGTTCACGTGCATGCGAAGCTGATGATCGTCGATGACGCGTGGGCGATGGTGGGGTCCTGCAACCTCCACCAGCATTCCCTGAACGGCAACAGCGAGCTCAACGTCGCGTTCGCCGACCCGGTGGCCGTACGCGCCCTGCGCTGCGAGCTGCTGGCGGAGCATCTGGGACGGGACACATCGGCGCTCGATGGCCGATCGGCGCTTCGGGTGTTTCGGACCGTCGCGGAACAGAACGCGGATCGGCGGCACCGCGGGAATCCCGACTGGGAAGGAATCGCCTGCCGGTTGGATCCGCTCCGGTGGTGGGCCGAGTGATCGGAGGTGCACGTCGTCAGCGGACGGACCGGCCAGTGCTTGACACCGGCCGGGCCGCGCCGTACGGTGGCAGCGAACGACCACCTCGCCACCCGGAGCCCCTCATGTACCATCGACAGCCTCTCCCGATGGCCGCGATCGCCGCCACCCTTCTCCTCAGGCCGCCCGTCCCCGCGCAGCCCGAGGCGTGCTCCCTGCTGACCGTGGCGCAGGTGAGCGCGGCCCTCGAGGTCACGAGCCTCCCCGGTCGGCCGCCGCTCCCGAGCGCCCACTCGTCGTGCATGTGGTCCGACGATTCTACGGGCGACATCAATCACCGCCGAGTTACCCTGTCGCTCACGCCGGCGATGATGTTCGATCGGATGAAGGACAGCCCCCAGCTCAAGACCGAGCCGGTGAGCGGGATCGGCGACGCGGCGTACTACGAGCTCCTGGGCGCCGAGAGCCCTGCGCTGGCCGTGCGGAAGGGCGGCTCGGCGTTCACCGTGCGGATCCTGAACGGGCTCAAGTCGAAGCCGTTCGCGATCGCTCAGGTGAAGGCAAAGGAAGCGGACCTCGCCAAGGCGGCGGCCGCCAAGCTGTAGGCATGAAGCGCACGTTCCGGGACGTCGTCGGGATGGCTGTCCTCTACGGCGTCGCCGTGGCCCTCGCCACCTTGATCGTGAGCCTGGCCTGGACCTCGTTGCAGCGGCCGGGGATCACCTCCGCCGCGGAGCGGGTGCATCGCGACATCGCGGACTGTAGCGCCGACTACAAGGCGGCGCGCACCGGCCGGGACTCCAGCCGAGTCCTGCAGCGTATGGTGAAGGCGCCAGCGGTGAACGGCCTGAACACGATCACCTGTCGTGACCTGCTTCTCGGGCAGCCTCGCTGGTGAGAGCGCGGCCGGGCGACTGGGTGGGCGCGGAACGAGGTCTCATGATCCATCAAGTCGGGTGGAGGCTGATGCTTCCCGCCGTGGTCGCGGCCGGCACGGCTCGCGCCCTGGTGGGTCAGACGGCGCCGCCCGCCCCGCCTGGGGCGCGCATCGTGCCGGTCGTCACCCACGATTTCGCCTTCACGCTCCCCGACTCGCTACCGGCCGGGCTCACGACGTTTCGTTTGCGCAACGAAGGCCGACAGCCTCACCACCTCATGCTTTACCGACTGGAGCCGGGCAAGCGGCTCGGCGATGTGTTGGCGGCCCTGAAGGCGGGCGGAGCGCACCCGGCCTGGATGCATGCGGTCGGCGGCCCCAATGCCGTGCCGCATGGGGGCGAGTCGGTGGGCACCGTCCAGCTCACCCCGGGGTCGTACGTCGTCTTCTGCCACGTCAAGAGCCCCGACCAGGTGCTCCACTTTGCCAAGGGGATGCTAAAGCCCCTGGTGGTGACTCCGGCGAGCGGGCGCGCCGCCCCACTGCCCGCGGCCGACCTGACCGTCACACTGCGCGACTACTCGTTCGCCTTCTCCCGGGCGCCGAGACGTGGCTGGCAGCGGATCGCGGTGCGCAACGCGGGGACGCAACCCCACGAGTTGATTCTCTCCCGGCTCGCCCCGGGCAAGACGTCCCGTGATTTCATTGCGTGGATGAATACGCAGCAGGGGTCGCCGCCGGTGACGCCGTCCGGCGGTACCACCGATCTGCCGGCGGGCGGCACCATGGTTATCGACGTGCGGCTCCAGCCGGGTACCTACAGCATGGTCTGCCGCGTGCGCGATGCTGAGGACGGGCGCCCCCACGACGAGCATGGCATGTACACGCAATTCGCCGTTCCCTGACGCGGAGGCGCAGCGCACTGGAGGCAGCGATGGCACCGATTCTCGAATGGCACGTCGCTGGAGACTGGTTCGACGTCTGCAAGTGCGGTATCCCCTGTCCGTGCACCTTCGCCCAGGCACCGAGCTCGGGCGACTGCCAAGGCGTCCTCGCGTACCACATCCGCCAAGGCCACTACGGGGCGGTCTCGCTGGACGGCCTCAATCTCCTGGGGGTGGGGCAGTTCGAGGGCAACCTCTGGAGTGGGGAGACCAAGGCGATCATGGGCTTCTTCATCGATGAGCGCGCCGACGCGAGACAGCGGGAAGCATTGCAGTTGATCTGGAGTGGCCAGGCGGGCGGCTTCCCGGCCGTCTTCGCCACCCTCGTGGGCGAGATGCGCGGGATCGACTACGCCCCGATCGAGTTCGAGATCGCCGAAGACCTGGCCTACTGGCGCGCGGAAATTCCGGGGCGGGTCGTCGCCCGCGCCGAGGCCCTCACGGGCCCGATGACGCCGCCGGGGAAGCGGGTGCAGACGCTGAACGCCCCCGGCTCCGAAATGGGACCGGGAACGGTGGCGACCTGGGGCCGGGCCACGGCGGATACCGTGGACGCGTTCGGGTTCAAGTGGGAGTGGGCCGGCCGCTCGAGCAAGCACATTCCCTTCGACTGGTCCGGACCCGGCGCGTGAGGTCGGCGGTGCGGCCGCGGTCCAAGCGGATCTAGCCATGCCGAGACTCAGTGGCGGTAGGATCTCGTCGGCGCTCGGCCCTGCCCTGACGGCGCTCGCATGCCTTGGCTGCAGCGAGCCGGACTGGGCCACGGCCCTCGGGATGCTCAACCCTGCCGCTGATGACCGTTCCGTCGCGGTGACCGGCCCGACGCAGGTGACGGTAAACGCTCCCTTCGTGGTAACCGTGCAAACTTTCGGCAGCAGCAACTGCACTCGCTCCGATCGACTGGAGCTGTCCGTGGCGGGGAACCTGGCGCGCCTGGCACCCTATGACCAGGTCGCCCCCGACAAAGCCACCTGCTTCCGCAACCTGGCGCCCTTCTCCCACTCCCGGACCGTCCAGTTCGGGGTCGCGGGCCCGTCCAGCCTCCGGGTGGTCGGCTATTTCGGGCAGTTCAGCGAGGCGGTCCTGGATTCCGTGGACGTGGCCATCGAGGTCGAGCCGTAAACGGGGAGATCGGTGATGGATCGGCTCTTGAGCGCGATGGCCATCTTCGTCGAGTATCCGGTGCTCGCAGCCGTCATCGGGGCGGTGCTGGTGGCGCTGGGGCGCCGCAGTCATCGCGGCGTTGTGAGCGCGGTGGGCGTGGTATGGCTGGTGTACGCAGTCTACGAGCTCGGGATGAAGCGCCGCTGGCTGTGTAGCGGTGAATGCGACATTCGGGTCGACCTGCTGGTCATCTACCCAGCGCTCCTGATCGGGCTGGTGGCGGCTGGTGTCAGCCTGCTCCGATCGCCCCGAGGCACTCGACCGCCCCGCTTAGGCGGCGGGAGGAGATCGCAGCATGGGTGAGGCGCGTCCCGTGCGTACTTCCTGATGAGGTGAGCATGCCATCCGACACTCCCCGGCCGGCCTACTTCATCGCCCACCTCCACGTTGCCGACGTGGACAGGTACCGCCGCGAGTACGGGCGCGAGGTACTTTCGCAGGTGGCGGCCGTTGGAGCGAAGCTGCTGGTGGCGAGCCCCGGCCCCACGGTGCTCGAAGGTGACTGGGACTCGACCTGGACCGCGGTGATCCAATTCCCGGATCGGGCCGCGGCACTTCGCTGGTACCAGTCCCAGGAGTACGCGCCCTTGAAGAGGCTTCGGCTCGAGGAGCTCACCGCGGGAGGGACGGTCGTCCTGTTCGACGGCTACCAGCCGCCGGCCACGGCATCGTGACGGCGCGAAGGCAGATGCTATGACGCTCAAGCGGATGGACAACGTCGGCATCGTGGTAGAGTCGCTCGATGCCGCCATCGCCTTCTTCTCCGAGCTCGGCCTGAGGCTCGAAGGGCGAGCCGTGATCGAAGGAGAGTGGGCGGGGCGGGTCACCGGGCTGGGGACGCAGCGCGTCGAGATCGCGATGCTGGCGACCCCCGATGGGCACGGCCGGCTCGAGCTTTCGCGGTTCCTCAGCCCACCCGTGGTCGCCGATCACCGGAATGCCCCGGTGAATGCGCTCGGCTACCTGCGCGTGATGTTCGCGGTGGACGACCTCGACGACACGCTCGCCAGGCTCCGGAAGCTGGGCGCGCAGCTGGTCGGGGACGTGGTGCAGTACCAGCAGGCGTATCGGCTGTGCTATATCCGCGGCCCCGAAGGACTGCTCATCGGGCTCGCCGAGGAGCTCAGGTAGTCACATCCGAAGCGGAGAGCGGAGCAACGTGAGCAAGATCTTCGTCAACATCGGGCTCAGCCTCGACGGCTACATGGCGCCGCGAGGCATGGCCATCGAGCATTGGGACAATCCCCAGTACGAGAACTGGGGCGCCAAGTGGGGGGCGCTGATGGGCTGGCTCCTCAAGCAGCAGTACTTCCGCGAGAACCACAACTTCGGACCGGGGGGAGAGACCGGTCCGGTGAACGACCTGGTGCGACACACCATGGAGCGCACCGGCGCCAACATCATGGGCAAGAGAATGTTCGAGCAAGGCGAGGCCTCGTGGCCCGAGGACGCGCCGTTTCACACCCCGGTGTACGTCCTGACCCACGAGAAGCGCGAGCCCTGGGCCCGGCCGGGAGGGACCACGTTCTACTTCGTCAACGACGGCCCGGCGCGCGCCCTCGCGCGGGCGAAGGAGTCCGCGGGCGGCCGCGACATTCGCATCTCTGGCGGCGCGGACGTGGTCCAGCAGTACTTGAACCTCGGGGTGGTCGACGAGCTGGAGATCGCGTTGGCGCCGGTGTTGTTCGGCGCCGGCCGGCGGCTATTCGAGACCCTGCGCGAGCCCGGGCCGCAGTTCCGGATTGACCGGGTTCTCGATGGCCCAGGCGCCACGCACCTGCGGTACGTGCGCCAGTGAGGGCGGCACGTACGCGCCGAGGACACTCATGAAGTCCTGCGCTCGCGCTCTCATGCTCGCCGTGCTTTGCGCGGCTCCGCTGCGGGCTCAGGGTCTGCCGCCCGACTCGGTGTTCGACCGGCTGATCGGCCGATGGGTGCTGACCGGTACCATCGCCCGCCAGCGCACGACCCATGACGTCACGTTCGAGTGGATGCTCGGGCGGGAGTACGTTCGGATGCAGGAGGTGTCCCGCGAGCGGGGCCCGAAGGGAACACCGGCCTACGAGGCCGTGGTCCTGTTCGGCCGCGATCCACGGTCCGATGAATACGCGTGCCTGTGGATGGATAACACGGGCTCGGCCGCGTTCGATCCAGCGGGTATTGGCCGCGGGGCCGTGGCTGGGGACTCGATCCCGTTTGTCTTCCGCGACGACACCGTGGTCAGCTTCCACACCACGTTCGTGTACGATCGACGGTCGGACTCGTGGCAGTGGCATATGGACAACGACAGCGCGGGTGTGCGGCGGCCGTTCGCCCGCGTTACCCTGACGCGTCGTTAGCTGCATGCTATCGGGGACGACGCGGAGGATCTCGCCCGCCCGCCGCTAACGACCAGAGGGTGAACGCTCGAGGAGGTGGGTCATGCGCCCGCATCATCAGGAACGGCATCGCACCGAACGCATCGGCTGGCTCCGCGCTGCCGTGCTCGGGGCCAATGACGGCATCGTCTCGACCGCCAGCCTGATCCTGGGCGTCGCCGCGGCCGAGCCCACTCGCTCGAGCGTGCTGGTAGCCGGCGTGGCCGGGCTGGTGGCCGGCGCCATGTCCATGGCCGCCGGCGAGTACGTCTCGGTAAGCTCCCAGGCGGATACCGAACGCGCCGATCTCGCCCGCGAGCGCGCCGAGCTCGCGGCCGATGCCCCCGCCGAGCGGGAGGAGCTGGCCAAGATCTACATGGAGCGAGGGCTGGTTCCGGACCTGGCCTACCAGGTCGCCGACCAGCTCATGGCCCACGACGCCCTGGGTGCGCATGCGCGCGACGAGCTGGGCATCTCCGCTGCGCTCCAGGCGCGTCCGGTGCAGGCCGCCTTCACGTCGGCGCTCACGTTCGCCGCGGGCGCCGCGCTGCCGCTGCTGCTCGTGCTGGTGGTGCCCGAAGGCCGGGTGGTGCCCGCGGTGGCGGGGATCTCACTCATCTGTCTGGCGGTGTTGGGCGGGCTCGCGGCCCAGGCGGGCGGGGCCCGGGTTCTGGTGGCGGCGCTCCGGGTGGTCTTCTGGGGCGCCCTGGCGATGGGGCTGACCGCCGGCATCGGCAAGGTCTTCGGGACATCGGTGGGGTAAGTCCGCAGCATGAGACCAGACGAACAGAATCGACGCGAATGGGAGCGACCGGAGAACTGGCGCGGCGCCTGGCTGGGCATCTACGTGGCCCCGCGGGATACTCGAGTGTGGGTTCCGAAGCGAGTGCCGGGACTGGGCTGGACCCTGAACTTCGCGCACCGGCGCAGCTGGCTCTGGTTGGGTGGGTTGATCGGCGTGCCGGCAGCGCTGGCGGTGTGGCTGGGCCGATCGGGGCGATAGCCGGAGCCGTCGGGCGGCCAACCGACGTTCCCGAGGGGTCATGAAGATCCTGATCACGGGCAGTTCCGGCCACATCGGTTCGGCCGTGGCGGCGCGCCTGGCGCAGGAGGCGAGCGTCACCGGCCTCGATCGCCGGCCCGGCCCCTGTACCACCCACGTCGGCGACATCGAGGATGAGCGGCTCGTCGGCACCCTGCTCCCGGGAATGGACGCGGTGGTCCACACGGCAGCGCTCCACGTGCCCGACCTGGGACGGGCGACCCCGGAACAGTTTCGGCGCGTCAACGTCGAGGCTACCCGCGGCCTGCTCGACGCGGCGCTGGCGGCGGGGGTCACCCGGTTCGTGCTTCTGAGCACGACCTCGGTCTACGGCTGCAGCTCGCGCACGGGCCCGCCAGCCACCTGGGCGGATGAGAGCCTGACGCCTCAGCCGGAGGACGAGTACGACCGGACGAAGCTCGAGGCCGAAGCGCTCACGCGCGACGCGGCAGAGGGCCGGCTGAGCACGGTCGTCCTCCGACTGGCGCGCTGCTTTCCCGAGCCCGATCACCTGATGGCGTTCTATCGGATGTACCGTGGGGTGGATCGGCGGGACGTGGCCGACGCCCATGCAGTGGCGCTGCGGGCGCCGGTGCGCGGCTCGACCACGGTCAACATCGCGGGTCCCTCGCCGTTTGCGCGGGAGGACGCGGAGGCGCTGTGGGACGCTCCGTGGTCGGTGATCGAGCGGCGGGTGCCCGGTGTGCGAGCCAGCTTCGAGCGGCGGGGCTGGCCGCTGCCGGTGCGCATCGATCGGGTATACGCGATCGAGAAGGCGACGCGGGTGCTGGGCTACCGCCCGCGCTTCGGGATCGCCGAGCTCCTGCGGCAGCAAGCAGCCTGATGGGCCCATGACCGCGCAGCTCGAGTTGTCCCGTCACCGCCTTCTGCGCGTCACCTTCCTCCTGTTTCTCGCCAGCGGGGTGATGGTGGGCGCCTGCTTCGCGTGGGCCCTGGCCGACTGGATCCGGCCCCAGGGCGAAGGGGCGTTCGGGCTGTTCTTTCTCGGCGCGGTGTCCTTCGTGGCTGTGTTGCTCGGGTGGCTGGCGGGGGGCGCCTACCTGTGGCTGGTGTCCCGGGATCGGGACGTCCGGCTCGGCGTGGCGCTCGCTTCCGCGCACCTGGTGTGGTGGCTGGTGGTGATCGGCATCGGGGCGTGGGGTAAGGCGCCGTCATTGGGATGGGGCGAGCGGATCGTGACAACGGTCGAGCCCGGCGTCTACGCAATCGGCGTGACACTCCTGGCGGCTCGCTGGTTCTGGGTTCGGCGAAACGCCGTCGCCGCCGAGCGTGATCCACCAGCGCACCCCAATGCAGGACGGCACTCGTGGAAATGAACGACATCCCGTTCGGGACCACGGATTGGCAGCAGGTCCCGCCCACCGAGCACGCGGGCGACACCGGGCTGGCGCGCTGGCGGACCCGGCAGTTCGGGGCCATCCGCGTGCGACTGGTGGAGTACACCCCCGGCTACCAGGCGGATCATTGGTGTCGGAAGGGCCACATCCTGTTCTGCGTGGCGGGCGAGCTCGACACCGAGCTGGCGGACGGCCGCCGGTTTCACCTGACGCCGGGCATGAGCTACCAGGTCGCGGACGATGCGGAGGCGCACCGCTCGCGCACCGACCGTGGCGCGACGTTGTTCATCGTCGACTAGCTGCGGTCACCAGAGACATCCGACCGAGCGCGGAGCACGCGATGCGCCCCCCTGCGGTACTCCATAAACGT
>DASSMN010000050.1:0-5570 GCA_035688885.1 Gemmatimonadales bacterium | reverse complement strand
GGTGGTCAACGTCGATGCCGACCTCGAGTACGGTCTCCAGGAGGGCCGCTTCTGGATGCCCTACCGACAGGTCATCGCGGGAACGGTGCGGATGCCGCTGGTGAGCGACCTGGTGATCCCGTTTCAGGCCACGACCACGTTCGAGGACTACACCATCAATGCCGGTCGCCCGATCGTGTTCGACCTGCCGCTGCTCGACGAGCTCGGCCTGAGCCGAGATTCGGTGCGAAAGCTGCATCGGGCGCGGATCGATTCGATTCGCGCCGCGCGCCGGCACCAGCTCGGCGGCCGGCCCGACAGCCTGCGGGCCTGGGACTATGCCGGCCGCTGGCACGGCGGCCGCTACGAGCTGCACCGGCCCCCCAACGCCACGCTCGATCGCTACGATCGATGGCCCGATTCGCTCTCGCTCGAGCCCGATGCGGCCGATGCCCGCAGGGTTCGCGACGCTGAGGCCGAGCTCGCGCGGCTGGCCGCCTTGCTGCCCGACTCCGTGACCGGACAGGCGGCGCGCGGGTTCGGCTACGAGCGCTTGTCGGACGCGCTGCGTTACGATCGGGTGCAGGGTCTCTCGCTCGGTCTCGGCTATCGGGTGCGGGCGCCCGGGCTGCGGTTCGCGGATCTCTACGGCACGGTGTGCTACGGGTTCAGCGACGACCGGATCACCGGGCGTCTGACCCTGGTGCGAGACGCGCCCGGCGGGCGATGGTCCATCGGGGGGAATCGCGACGTCGCGGGGGTGGATCCCATCTCCCCCGGACACGGCGTGGGCAATACGCTCGACGCGCTGTTCGTGGCTCATGATGACGCCGATTATGTGCTGGCCCAAGGCGGTGCGGTGGGGTTCGCGACCTCCCTCTCGACCGGGCTCGACCTGGAAGCCGAACTCCGCGTCGAACAGGAGACCGACGTTCAGCGTCAAGCCAAGTCCGCGATCAACGACCTGCTCGGAGGCGACGGGGTGTTCCCGCCCAACGCGCCGGTGGATCCCGGCACCTACGGGGCAGCCTCAGTCCGGGTGAGCCACGTGGGCACCTGGCGGTGGGGCCTGACCGCCGACGTCCTGGGCAATGCCGACCACACCACCGGACGCCTGTTTGGCGATCTCCGGGTGGACCCGGGCGGCGGGCTCGGCGCGACCCTCCGCCTCAAGGCGGGTGTCGCCACCAGTCCGACGCTCCAGCAGAGCCTGTTCCGCCTGGGCGGGCAACAGACGGTGCGCGGATTCGACTACGGGACTCGGCGAGGGCAGGCGTTCTGGGCCGCGCAGCTCGACCTGGCGCCGGTTCGCGGCCGGCTCCGGCCGGTCGCCTTCCTGGACGCGGGGCAGTCCGCCGACGTATCGGATCTATTCTCCAGCACGGCCCTCGCGGGCGCTGGGGTCGGGCTTTCCATGTACGGGGGCGCACTTCGTCTCGACCTGAGCCACCCGTTGACGCCGGATACCAGAGGCAAGCTGCGATTCGACATCGTCGTGCAGGCGCCCAGGTGAGGCGAGGATGGCCGCTGCGGGCAGTCGAATGGCAAGCGGGCCTCGCCTCGGCTTGGCTGGTCGCTGCTGCGCTCGGCTGCCACGCTGAGTCCGGCGCGGCAGCGGAAGGACGGCTGTCGATCCGGTGGCTGGGGCCGGACACGGCGGCGCTCTCGGCCCCGGCCGTGGCGGAGTGGTGCGCGTCGCTGCACTTGCTCGAGGTTCGGGCCATCGCGGGCGACACCGGGGCCGGCATCGTGCTCTACCCGTCCGACTCCATCGGGCCCGGCGTGTACCCCGTCCGGCGCCCCGAGGGGGCCGACAGCGCTCAGCGCCCGTCCGCGGCCGTGGCCCTGCGCTGGTTTTCCAAGACCACGATCATGGGGTATCAGGCGGATACCGGTCGGGTGACGGTTGAGCGCACTCCCGACGGCCGGCTCGCTGGCCGGTTCGGAGTCGGTGCACGGCCGCTGGTGACGGGGGCGCGGCTCACGGCCAGCGGCACCTTCGAGGATCTGCGGATCGTGACCGCTCCCGTCACCTGCGCCGGGCGGCAAGCCGGCGACACCGCCGCCCGCGCCCGCCCAGACGAAGCCGCGCCCGACACCCCGGATTAGATTTCCCGAGCCATGGAAAGCACCTACTTTCGGCGCGGGTTCGGCCTCAAGGCGGAGATCGAAGGCCAGCTTACCGCCGACTATCACAGCACGGTGGTCGAGGCGCTGCGCGCCCGGGCCTATCAGCTCACGGTCGGCCCGCTGACCTTCCGGCTGGCCCGCGAGTTCGGGTTCTGCTACGGGGTGGACCGGGCGGTGGACTACGCCTACGAGACCCGGCGGAAGTTCCCCGACCGCCGCCTCTATCTGGTCGGCGAGATCATCCACAATCCGCACGTGAACCGGAAGCTCGAGGACATGGGCATCCGCTTTCTGCTGCGGGACGAGCAGGGGCGCTTCGACTTTTCAGAGATCGGCTCGCAGGACGTGGTGATCCTTCCCGCCTTCGGCGTCACCAAGGACGACTTCGAGCGACTCAAGGCGCTGGGGGCCGTGTTGGTGGACACCACCTGCGGATCGGTGCTCAACGTCTGGAAGCGGGTGGAGAGCTACGCCAAGGACGGGTACACCGCGGTCATCCACGGCAAGCACTACCACGAGGAGACCAAGGCCACGGCCAGCCAGGTGATGAAGTACCCCGGCGGCCGCTACCTCGTGGTCCTCAACATGGCCGAAGCTCGCATCGTGTGCGACTTCATCGAGCAGGAGGGGGACCCCGCCGCCATGCAGGCGCGGTTCGCGAAGGCGGTGTCGCCCGGGTTCGATTTCTCGCGCGACCTCCGCCACGTCGGCCTGGCCAATCAGACCACCATGCTGTCGGGCGAGTCGCTGGCGATTGCCGAGGAGATCCGGCGCAGCATGGAGCGACGCTACGGGGCTCAGGCGCTGACCGACCACTTCCGCTCGTTCGATACCATCTGCTCGGCGACCCAGGAGCGTCAGGACGCGGTGCTGGCACTGATCCAGGAGCCGCTCGACGTGATGGTGGTCGTGGGCGGATACAATTCGAGCAACACCTGCCATCTCGCGGCCCTGGTGCAGTCCAGGGGCGTCCGCACCTTCCACATCGAGGACGCCGACGCGATCGACCCGGCGGCGGGCACCATCCGCCACCAGCCGATCGGCACCCGTGGCGAGGAGACCGTCGCCGGCTGGCTGGGGCAGGGCCGCATCGTCGGCATCACGGCCGGGGCGTCGACGCCGAACAACAAGGTCGGCGAGACCATCGCCCGCATCTCCGAGCTGGCCGGCGTCGGCCAGGAGCTCCGCGCCATCACCGCCTGACCCACCGCACATGCCCTTTCTGGACCTGAGTCACACCATCGAGCACGGGATGACGACGCACCCGGGCCTTCCGGGTCCCCTCATCTGCGACTTCCTCAGCCGGGAGGCCTCGCGTGGGCGGTATGCGCCCGGGGTCGAATTCCAGATCGGAAGGATCGACATGGTGGCGAACACCGGGACCTACGTGGACTCGCCGTTCCATCGCTACGCGCACGGGAAGGACCTCTCGGCGCTGCCGTTGGAGTCGCTGGCGGGGCTGGAGGCGGTGCTGGTGGAAGGCGACGGGTCGGGCGGGGTGGGACCCGAGGCCTTCTTCAGCCGCGATGTGCGAGGCAAGGCGGTGCTGGTGCGTACCGGGTGGGATGCCCGTTGGGGCACGCCCGCCTACCTGGCCGGCAACCCGTTTCTCACCGCCGAGGCCGCGGCGTACCTGGTGGCCCAAGGCGCGGCGCTGGTCGGGATCGACTCGGTCAACATCGACGACCTGCGCGACCTGAGCCGGCCAGTGCACTCGACGCTCCTCGGCGCCGAGATCCCCATCGTGGAGCACCTCTGCAACCTCGGCCGGCTGCCGCCGGAGGGCTTCACGTTCACCGCGGTGCCTCCCAGGGTCGCGGGCGTCGGCACCTGGCCGGTGCGAGCCTTTGCCACGCTATAGCGCCTTGGCCCGCGCTCGCTTCGAGCATCGTCAGCGGCCGGTACGCCGAAGCTCCCGGACGTAGGCGCTCGACGTGTCCTACCGTCAGACCACCGTTTCCGGCTTTCCCGCGGTCGCTCTGCGCAACGACGAGATCGAAGTCGTGGCGGTCCCGGCGATCGGCATGAAGCTCACCCACCTGCGCCGGCTGCGCGGACGGGAGTGGCTGTGGCGCAATCCCCAGCTGCCGCTCGCGCTGCCCAAGCCCGGCGCCTCCTTCGTGGACACGGCCGACAGCGGTGGGTGGGACGAGTGCTTCCCTACCGTGGGGCCCTCACCCCTCCCCGGTGCCCCGCCGGGCGCGCCACCGCTTCCTGACCATGGCGAGGTGTGGAGCGCGGACTGGGTCAGCTCGCTCTACGAGGACGCGGAGGGGACCACGCTGGCCGGCGTCGCGCGCGGGGTTCGGCTCCCGTACGAGTTGCGGCGCGACGTGACCGTGCCGCGGGAAGGTCACCGGCTACGGCTCCGCTACCATCTGCGACACCTGGGCGAGGAGCCGTTCGTGTGGATCTGGTCGGCCCATCCGCTCCTCAACGTGCAACCGGGCGCCACGCTCGAGCTGCCGGGCGTGCGGCAGGTCACGGTCGACCACGTGCAGGGGCGGGACGACCTGAGCTCCGGTGATATCGTGAGCTGGCCGGGCGGCATCGGCGGGAACACCGAGGCCTTCGTGTTCCCGGAGCAGGGCGGGTGGGCCGTCAAGCTGTTCGGCGATCAGGGGGATGGTCCGCTGGTGCTCACCGATCCGCGACAGGGTGAGCGACTCGAAATCAGTGCCGCGGCCGCGGAGGTGCCGCAGGTCGGCATCTGGCTCAACGTGGGTGGGTGGGCGCCGCCCGGCCGCTCGCCGTACTACAACCTCGGCCTCGAGCCCTGTATCGGCTCGGCCGACCGGCTGGTGGACGCGGCGGAGCGGTGGCATACCGCTCCGACCCTCGAACCCGGCGGCGAGCGCCACTGGGAGCTTACGGTCAGCCTGCCCGAGGCGTAGGGCCGGCTAGCTCCCGTGAGCATTGCCGGGGTCGGTCCGCTCGAGCCCGACGTCGGCGAAAGACGCGGGGTCCTCGATGGGCTCGAGGTGGGTGAAGACCGTGCTGTTGGGTACCGCCGCCCGGACCTCTTCCTCGATGCGCTCCAGCAGATCGTGCCCTCGCTGCACCGACCAGCTCCCCGGGACCAGCACGTGGAAGTCGATGAACCGCCACGCCCCCGCTTGCCGGGTACGGAGGGCGTGGAACCGCACCCCGTCGCCCGCGTGGCGCACCAGGATCTCGGAAATCTTCTGCTGCAGCTCCTCCGGGATGGCCGTATCGAGCAGACCCAGGAGCGAGCGGCGCAGGATGCTCACGCCGGTCCGCATGATGTTCAGCGCCACCAGGATGGCGATGATCGGATCGAGCCGCTGCCACCCCGTGAGGGCGGCCGCGGCTACACCCACGACGACCCCGGCCGAGGTCCAGACGTCACTCATCAGGTGGTGCGCGTCGGCCTCGAGGGTGATCGATTGGTAGGCCTTGCCCGCGCGGAACAGCCGCCGAGCCACCAGCAGGTTGATGAG